>NZ_JBEZZB010000103.1:0-38363 GCF_040638955.1 Actinoplanes sp. NPDC024001 | reverse complement strand
CGGCGGGCACGGTCGCGGCGGTGGCGGGCGCGCCGGCGAGCAGGATGTCGAGCAGCTCCCGAGCCGTCGGCCGGTCCGCCGGGTCCTTGGCCAGCGCCCGCTCGACCGGCCCGGCCAGCGACGCGGGCAGGCCGGACAGATCCGGCGGCTGAGTGAGGATCCGCATCGCGGTGGCGGCGGCCGAGTCGGCGGCGAACGGCGTCCGCCCGGTCGCCGCGTACGCCACCACGGCGCCCCAGGCGAAGATGTCCGCGGCGGCGGTGACCGGCCGCCCGCCCGCCGGGTCGAAGCGTTCCGGCGCCATGTACGCCACCGTGCCGACCATCTGATCGGTCCGGGTGTGCATGCTGGTCGCCTCGAACGCCCGGGCGATCCCGAAGTCGATGACCTTGATGCCGCCGCGGGCGAACAGCACGTTGCCCGGCTTGAGGTCCCGGTGGATCACCCCGGCGCCGTGGATCGCGGTCAGCGCCGTGGCGATGCCGACCGCCACCTGGTGCAGGGCGGCCCCGGACAGCGGGCACTTCTCCCGTACCTCGGCGGCCAGGCTGGGCCCGTCGACGTACTCCACCACCAGGTACGGTGGGTCGTGGTCCGGGTCGGCGTCGAGCACCTCGGCGGTGGAGAACGGGGGCACCTGCTGGGCCCGGTTGACCTCGCTGCGGAAGCGGCCGCGGAACTCGGCCTCGTGCGCGAATTCCGGCCGGACCATCTTGATCGCGACCTGGCGGCCCTCCGGGTCACGTCCGAGGTAGACGGTGCCCATGCCGCCCTCACCGAGCCGGCCGACCAGCTCGTACCGGCCGACGCTGGTCCGGTCACCCGGCCGTAGCGGCATGCTCATGTCCTGTTGTCCCCCTCTGCCCGCCGTCCCGGCGCTGCGACCCGGGATTCTAGGTCAGGAGGCGTAACGCTTCTCGGCGCGGGCACGTGCCTTCGCCGCCTCGATCTCGCGGTCCTTCGGCGGCGCGGTGGTGACCAGGTTGTCCAACAGCTCGGCGGTGGCCGCCGCGACCGCCGCCACGGCCTGGTCGAACGCGGCCTGGTTGGCCTGCGACGGCCGGGTGGATCCGGCGATCTTCCGGACGTACTGCAACGCCGCGGCGTGGATCTCGTCCGGGGTGGCCGGCGGTTCGAAGTTGTGCAGCTGGTGGATGTTGCGGCACACGGCGGTCTCCTTCACCGAAGTAATCTCGCTCCTATGGTGCACTGGTACGAGTCGTCGATCGACCGGCAGTTGCGCGAGGCACGCGAGCGGGGCGACTTCGAGAACCTGTCCGGCGCCGGAAAACCCCTGGCCGGCTACGGCGAGGAGTACGACGAGGACTGGTGGGTCAAGGACTGGCTGCGCCGCGAGGGCGGTGGCGCCGCGGTGATCCCGGCGAGCCTGGCCGTGCGCCGGGCCGCGGAGGACCTGCCGCACACCGTTGCCGGGCTGCGCACCGAGCAGGCGGTCCGGGACCACGTCGCCGAGCTGAACGAGCGGATCGAGAAGGCCCGGCGTGGCCTGATCGACGGCCCGCCGGTGGTGCTGCCGGCCTTCGACGCCGACGAGGTGGTCGCGCGGTGGCGGGAGACTAGGACGCGGTGATGTCGATCGGGTCGGCGGTCAGCACGTCGCACTGGACGTAAGCCAGGTCGATCGTGACGTCGGTGAACCACAGCACCGGCAGGGTCAGCGGCGGCGGCTGCTCGGGGGTGAAGGTGACCGGGATCAGCCCGAAGAGCTTGCCGGTGAACCGGGGGGAGTAGAACTCGACGTTCCCGTCGGTGATCAGCTCGTTGCTCTTGATCAGCGTGGTGCCGATCTGCAGGCTGAACGGCTTGTTGACGGCCTTGTCCATGACGAAGCGCAGGGCCCGGATGCTGCCCTGGCGGGTCGGCAGCTCGGTCACCCCCTCGTACGTCGAGTTGTACATGGTCAGCGAGCCGACCTTCATCAGGCCCGGTTTGAGCCCGACCCGCGGCAGGCCGTCGGCCTCGGCGACCAGGCCCTCCTGCCGGGCGCCGAGGCACGGGATCTCCTCGGCGGACCTGCTGGGCTTGGCGGGCCGCGCCGAGGAAGGCCGCACTGAGGAAGGCCGCACCGAAGGCGGCTGCACCGAAGGCGCCGCAGGAGCCGCGCTGGTGGGCGACGGCGTGGGTGTCGCGTTGTTGTCGCCGCCGATGCCGAGCAGGTCCCCGATGCCTTCGACGACGTCGCCGATGCCCTCCCCGATGCCGTCCAGGATCGGGTTGCCGGTGCCGCTCTGCGCACTGGGAGAGGTCGATGGGGCGGGGGTGGCCGAGACCGGGGCGCTCGGTGTCGCGCTGCTCCTGCGGGGCTTCGGCTTGGCCTTGCTGGTGGCCGGGGTGGCGCTCACGGTCCGCGACGGCAGCCCTTCCGGGCATTCCGCGGCGTCGGCCGCCGGGACGTTCGCGACCGCGACCCCGCCGGCCACGGCAAGCGGAAGGATCAGCATGAAGGCCTTGCGGTGCAGCGGGCGCTTCGGGTCGGGATCGAGGCCCGGAACGATGGTCGAGTCGCTCACCGCCGGGCGGATCTCGGCGGTCGGCTCGTCCACCCGGTCCGGTCCGGATTCCCCGGCCGGCGGCCCGGCGTCGTCGATCGGCGGTGCCGCTGCCGGGCCCCAGGCGATCGCGAGCGCCCCGCCGACGATGCCGAGGATCATGCCGGCGAACCAGCCGCCGAGGTTCAGGCCGACGAACGAGTAGAGCGCGGTGAGCGTGCCGACGATCCCGTAGAACAGCCGCTGCGCCGGGCTGACCCACGCCAGCACCCCGCAGACCAGCATGATCGTGGGCAGCAGGTAGGACAGGAAGCCCTGTGGCCCGATGTGGATCTCGATGTTGTCGAGCTGCATGTTGGCGCTGAGGAACATCTCCAGCCCCGACAGCACCAGCAGCAGGCCGCCCCAGAACGGCCGGCCACGCCGCCACCGGCCGAACCTGACCCAGAAGCTCTCCGTCGCCACGCGTTCCTCCGTTGACTCTGACAAAGGGGAGGGCTCGCGGAGTCGTGCTCCGCGAGCCCGGAGAAGCTTCCGTTCAGTAGCACTCGTGCTTGCCGCCGACGTGGAGCTTGAGGCTCATGCCGTTCAGCGTGAAGGTCGAGGCCGAGGTGTAGTACGCCTGCTGGCGCAGGTTGACGATGGTGACCTTGGTGGCCTGCTGGCCGAAACCGCCCGGCGCGCCGTGCGCCTCGTCCTGGGCGGCGTCCAGGGTGGCCGCGTCCAGGCCGATCTGGATGTTCTCGAACGTGGCGTCGCCGCCCAGCTCGGACATGCCGATCAGCAGGTTGGTCGCCCGCACCGGGTTCTCCGGGTCGTCGCCGGCCTCGATCCGGAGGGTGACCGGGCCGACCGCCACGGACTGGCAGAGATCGTTGAGCGTGGCGCTCTCGATGCCGGACATCGCGGCCTGGACCGTTCCGTCCTTGGTCTCCAGCTCGCCGTTGTACTGGGTGAAGCCGTCACCGACCAGCTTCGCGGCGGACAGCTTGAACTGCTTGCCGGAAATAGTGAAATTGGCGGCCAGGGCACCCTCGGCGAGCGCCACGACCAGGCCTCCGGCGACGACCGTCGGCACGCCCACCGCCACGGCGAACCGGCGCCAGTTGGTGCGCCCGGACGCCGGAGCGCTTTGCGCATCCTCCACGGAACCTCCTTGTGAGGGCTGCGGCCGGCGAGCTGACAGCGAGGCCCGTCGATGTCGCGGCCGTAATGTGCCGGAAATGTTGCCCCGCGAGGTCGGCGACTACAAGACCCGTGGCTACCAGTCAGTAACTCAGATCACTAGATCAACGTGACTCTGGGTGAGGCCCGCCACGGGTTGGCCGGACATTTCGGGCATAGGCTCGGCAGGTCGGCCAGTTACCCGTTACCGCGGGTACGCAAGGTCCACATCGTCACAACTGAATAACGAAGTCCATCGATTACCTTTCGTTACTTAGGTGGTGACTGTCCGCTGCCGATCGGAAGGGCATGACCGCTGGCCAGGACAGCCGCCGATGAGCGTGCAGCGACGGCTCAACGTGGGCATCGCCGCCCTGTTCCTGCTCTTCGTGACGGTTGTGGTGGTGCAGGCCGGCCTCGGCGAACGGCAGCGCGCCCGGCACGAGCGGGAACTCGCCCGGATCACCCGCGCCCAGGCGGCGAACGACGACGTCCTGCAGCTCATGACCGACGCCGAGACCGGGCTGCGCGGTTTCCAGCTCACCGGCGAGCAGCTCTTCCTGGAGCCGTACCGTAGCGGCGCCGGCGCCGCCGGGGCCGCCCTGGACCGGGTCGCCGAGAGCACCCGCGACGAGGCCGTCCGGCGGCTGCTGGACCGTCAGCGTGCCGCGGTGCGGACCTGGCTCGACGAGCACGCGGCCCCGATCCTGGCGCCCGGCGCGCCCGTCGCGCCCGTCGCGCCGGGCACGGACGACGCCGGCGCGGCCCGCGGCAAGCAGCTCTTCGACGAGCTGCGGCGGGTCAACGACGCCGTGGCCGACGCGCTCACCGCCGAACGCCGCACCGCCGACCGGGCCGCCACCTCGGCGACCCGGCTGCTCGACGGCATCGCCATCGCGCTGGTGACGGCGATCCTGCTGGTCGGCTACCTGGTGGCCCGCACCGGCCGGCGCCAGCTGCTCGCGCCGCTGGCCCAGCTGGGCGACACGATCCGCCGCCTCACCGCCGGCGACCGCTCGGCGCGGGCCGAACCGTCCGGGGCGCCCGAGCTGCGTACCGTGATCGAGGCCTTCAACGACCTGGCGGCGCAGACCGAGTCGCTGCTCGCCGCCGAACACGCCCGGGCCGCCCGTGCCGGGCTGCGCCAGGCCGTGGCCGCGGAACTGCAGGACATGCGGGACCCGGCGGCCTCCGTACGCCGCATCGCCGGCCTGATCGGCGCCGCCGTCGGCGCCGGCACCGCGCACGCCGAGCTGACCGTTCCCGGCACCGGCCCGATCCGGGCGTGCTGGCCCGGCAGCACCGCCGAACTGCCCGCCCGCGTCGTCTCCGAGGTGCTGGCCGGCACGCCGGGAGAGCCGGTGCTCCGCCCGGACGGCGGGTTCGCCGTCACCCTCGCCGACGACGCCGGCTACCTGCTGCTCACCCGCTCCGGCGCGCCCTGGTCGGAAGCCGAGCGCCGCCTGCTGGCCGGCGCGGTCCGGGAGATCGAACGGGCCCTGCACCAGCTCGGCCTCCAGCGCCACCAGGACCGCCTGATCAGCGAGCTGCGCCAGCTGGACCAGCGCAAGGACGTCTTCATCCAGACCGTCACCCACGAGCTGCGCACCCCGCTGACCAGCATCCTCGGCTACACCGAGATGATCGTCGACGACGGCGGCGACCTCGGCCCCATGCAGCAGCGCGCCCTCACCGCGATCCTGCGCAACGCCCACCGCCTGCACGACACGATCGGCGACCTGATCCTGCTCGACCGGCCGGACAGCGGCAATGCGGCCATGTCCGACGTGCTGGATCTGGCCGATCTCGCCTCCGGCGTGCACGCCGAGCTGACCAACGCCGCCCGCGCGAAGGACCTGGACGTCGACGTCGAGGTCGGCGAGGCCTGGGTGCGCGGCGACCGCACCCAGCTGCAGCGGGCCCTGCGCAAGCTGATGGAGAACGCCATCAAGTTCACCCCGCCCGGCGGCCGGGTCTCCTGGCACCTCAGCGCCGACGAGCAGATGGTCGCCCTCTCGGTCACCGACACCGGCATCGGCATCCCCGCCGAGGACGTGCCCGGCCTGTTCACCCCCTTCCACCGCGCCGGCAACGCGATGGACCAGGCGGTCCAGGGCCCCGGCCTGGGCCTGGCCATCGTCCGCGACATCGTCCGCGATCACGGCGGCAGCATCGCCGTCCAGTCGGTAGTGGGGCGCGGCAGCACCTTCACCATCACCCTGCCCACCGCGCCCGCGCCGGTCTTCGCTTCAACCCCTTAGCCGTACGCGTTCTCCACACCCCCGTGCCACCCCCGCGATCACCAGCCCCCTCCCGGCCCCACCGCGCCCGCCGGGCTCACCCTCATCCTCACCCTCACCCTCACCCCACCCACCATCCATCCCCCCGCCACTCGCCCGTCCCACCACCGCCCTCCAGTCCCACCCCTAACTCCGCGCCACCCGTCAGCTCACGCCCCCGGCTGTCACCCAGTGCTGTCGCTCGGCCTGCGGGCCGGCTCGGGTGGTCAGCTGGTGTGCGCGGCTGTCGTCCAGTGCTGTCGCTCGGCCTGTGGGCCGGCTCGGGTGGTCAGCTGGTGTGCTCGGCTGTCGCCCAGTGCTGTCGCATGGCCTGTGGGCCGGCTCGGGTGGTCAGTTGGTGTGCTCGGCTGTCGCCCAGTGCTGTCGCTTCGCCGCCGGGCCGGCCCTGGCCGGCAGCTGGTGTGCTCGGCTGTCGCCTGGTGCTGTCACGACGCCGGCCTGGCGACACTGGGCGTCAGCCGCCGTTACCGGCTGGCGCCCGGCGCTGTTGTCGCGCGCCGGCCCGCTCTGCCGGGCAGCCGGTGATCGCGGCTGACGGGCAGTGCTGCCCGGCGAGGTCAGCCGCGAGCGGTCACATGCGGACCAGCTCGAAGTCCTCCAGGCCGGCCGTGCGGTGCGTGATCAGCAGGACCGTCCGCTCCCCGGCCGCGGCGAGCAGATCGCGCGTGAGCGCATCCGCCGTCGCCTCGTCGAGGTGCTCGGTCGGCTCGTCGAGGATCAGCACCCGGACGTCGGTGAGCAACAACCGGGCCAGCCCGAGCCGCCGCCGCTGCCCTCCGGAGAGTGCCATCCCGTGCTCGCCGACCAGCGTCTCCAGCCCGTCCGGCAGCCCCGCCACGAACTCGTCCAGGCAGGCCGACTTGAGAGCCGCCCAAAGCTCCCCATCCGTGGCTTCCGGCCGCCCGATCCGCAGGTTCGCGCCGATGGTCGTGTCGAACAGATAGGCGTCCTCCGGCAGGTACCCGACGACCTCCCGAACCCGCTCCGGCGCGATCTCCCGCAGCTCGGTCCCGTCCAGCGTGATCCGCCCCGCGCGCGGCTCGAGGAACCGAACCAGCAGCGCCGCCACCGTGCTCTTCCCGGACCCGCTCGGCCCGGTCAGCGCCACCCGGGCACCCGGCCGCAACACCAGGTCGACGTCACGCACCGCGGTCCACCCCGGCACCCACTCCGCGCTAGCCCCCATGACCCGCACCTCGGGCACCGCCCGGTCCCACCCCCGCGTGTTGATCCGGGGACGTTCCCACGCGAGTTCACCCGCAACCGTGCGTGGCCGTGGCGGTGTGGGAAGGTCGGACAGACGGCGTAGGGAGGCCCGGGCCGCAGCGTAATGCTGGGCCGCGACAGGCAGCGGCCCGGCGATCTCGAAGACCGCCATCGGGGTCAGCACGACCAGCGCCAGCAACTCCCCGCTCAGGTCTCCGGCGCGGACCGCCAGCGTTCCGGCCACCAGCCCGGCCAGCACGCACGCGCCGGTGCTCAGCACGGTCACCGCCGCCGACAGCCCGCCGGCCGCGGCCGACCGGCGTTGCGCCGCGGTGAGGCGGGCGTCCACCGCCTCCAGCCCGGCCAGGTGGGCGCCCGTCCGCCCGTACGCCGAAAGGTCCTGAAGGCCGTGCAGCAGATCGACGACGCCGGTGGTGAGCTCGCCGCGCAGCGGCGCGAGCCGCCCGTCGGCGCGCCGCGCCGCTGCCTGCTGCAGCACCGGCACACCCACGGCGACGACCAGCAGGGCCACCGCGAGTGTCAGCCCGGCCGCCGGCACCAGCGCGCCGACCACCAGCACCGAGGCGAGGCCGACGATCGCGGCGACCGTGTAGGGCAGCACCACCCGGGTGATCAGGTCGACGACCGCGTCCACATCGGCGGCGAGCCGCTGCGCGAGGTCGGCGCCGCGGTATCCGGCGAGCCCGGCCGGCGCCAGCCGCTCCAGCCGCGTGTAGACCCGGACCCGCAGGTCACCCAGGATCCGGAACGCCGCGTCGTGCCCGAGCAGCCGCTCCAGGTAGCGCAGCACCCCGCGCCCCAGCCCGCATGCCCGGACCGCGACGATCGCGACCATCAGGTGCAGCACCGGCGGATGCAGCGCGGCCCGCGAGATCAGCCAGGCCGACACGGCGGTCAGCGTGATCGCGGCGCCGGCGGCGCCGGCCCCGGCCAGCACGGCGAGACCCAGGCGGCCTGCCGCCGGCTTCACCAGGGTGTACGGGGTGAGCGTCCGGTTCACGTGACTCCTGCCGGTGTGCGGGCGCCGGAGAGGTCGACCACGCGGTCGGCGAGCGCGATCAGCTCCGGCCGGTGGGCGGCGATCAGCACGGTCCGTCCGGCGGCGAGGCGGCGTATCGTGGCCATCACCCCGGCGGCGGTGTCCGCGTCGAGGTTGGCGGTCGGTTCGTCGAGCAGCACGATCGGCGCGTCCCGCAGGAAGGCCCGGGCCAGCGCGACCCGCTGCCGTTGCCCGGCGGAGAGCCCGGTGCCGTTGTCGCCGAGCACGGTCCGGTATCCGTCCGGCAGGTCGCGGGCGAACGCGCCGACCCCGGCCGCCTCCGCCGCGGCCAGTACCGCGGGATCACTGCCGGCCGGGGCGGTGAGCGTGATGTTCTCGTACACCGAGGTGGCGAAAAGGTGCGGGCGCTGCGGGACCCAGGCGATCCGGCGGCGCCAGGCCGCCGGATCCAGGTCCGGCAGCGGGACGCCGCCGACGGTGACCCGCCCGGCGGCCGGGGTGACGAAGCCGAGCAGCACGGCGAGCGCGGTGGACTTGCCGCATCCGGACGGCCCGGTCAGCGCCACCACCTCGCCGGGTTCGATCGTTGCCGAGAGCCGTAGCGCGACACCGTCGCGGCCCGGGTAGCGGACCTGTACGCCGTCGAAGACGATCGCGCCGTCCGGCGGCGCGAGCGTCCCGGCGGGCGGCGCCGGCGTCTCCAGGATCGCGAAGACCTCCTCGGCCGCGGCCAGGCCTTCCGCGCTGGCGTGGTAGTTGGCGCCCATCTCGCGCAGCGGCCGGTACGCCTCCGGCGCCAGGATCAGCACCAGCAGCGCGGTCGCCAGGTCGAGGTCGCCGTGCACCAGGCGCAGCCCGATGCCGACCGCGACCAGCGCCACCGACAGGGTGGCGAGCAGCTCCAGGACCAGCGAGGACAGGAACGCGGTGCGCAGCGTGCGCATGGTGTGCCGCCGCTGTTCGGCGCTGATCCGGCGGATGATGCCGGCCTGCGCCCGGGCCCGGCCGAAGAGTTTGAGCGTGGGCAGCCCGGCCACCACGTCGAGGAAGTGGTGGGAGAGCCGGGCCAGCAGCCGGAACTGGCGCCGGTTCTGCGCCTCGGTGTGCAGCCCGACCAGCGCCATGAACAGCGGGATCAGCGGCAGGGTCACCGCGATGGTCACGGTGGCGATCAGGTCGGCGGGCAGCAGCCGGGCCAGCAGGATCGCCGGGACCAGCCCGGCCAGCACCAGCTGCGGCAGGTAGCGGGCGAAGTACGCGTCCAGCGCGTCCAGCCCGTGCCCGGCCAGGGCCGCGACCTCCCCGGCCGGCCGGGTGGACCGGCCCGGCGCGGCGACGTGGGCGAGCAGCCGGCGGCGCAGTTCGCTCTTGACCGCGGCGGCGGACCGGGCCGCCGCCACCTCCTGCAGCCAGGCCACCGCCGCCCGGCCGGCGATCACCGCGATCAGCGGCGCGAGCGGCGGCACTCCGGCACCGTTCAAGAACGCTGCTGCGATCGCGTCGGCCAGCAGCACGGCCTGGGCGATCAGCAGCGCGGCGTGGACCGCGCCGAGCGCGACGGTCGCCGCCAGGTACGCCCGGGTGGTCCGGGCGTACCTGAGCAGGCGGGGGTCGAGGGGTCTCATGCCGGGATGTCGCTGAGCCGGAGGCGCTTGCGGAACACCCAGTAGGTCCACCCCTGGTAGATCAGCACGATCGGGGTGAACGCGACCGCCACCCAGGTCATCACCTTCAGCGTGTACGGCGTGGACGCCGCGTTCTCCACGGTCAGGCTGTACGCCGGGTCGAGGGTCGACGGCATGACGTCCGGGAACAGCGACAGGAACAGCCCCGCCACGGCCAGCACGATCGTCGTGCCGGTCGCCGCGAACGCCCACCCCTCCCGCCGGGCCCGGGTGAACAGCACCGCCCCCACCAGCGCGACCGCCGCCGCCGCGGAGAACACGTTGAGCCCGGTCCACAGCAGGAACGCCGCCGCCACCGGCACCGCCACCAGCGCCATCCGGGCGGCGATCCGGCCGGACTGCGCCCGCATCGGCCCGTCCGTCTTGAGCGCCAGGAACACCGCGCCGTGCAGGGTGAACAGGGTCAGCGTGGTCAGGCCGCCGAGCAGCGCGTACGGGTTGAGCAGGTTGAAGAAGCCGCCCACGTACTCGTGGTTCGCGTCGATCGGCACCCCGCGCAGGATGTTGCCGAAGGCGACACCCCACAGGATCGCCGGGATCAGGCTACCCCAGAAGATGCACCGGTCCCAGCCGCGTCTCCAGGCCACGCCGGGACGCTTGCCCCGATATTCGAAGGCGAGCCCGCGCACGATCAGCGCGACCAGGATGATCAGCAGCGGCAGGAAGAAGCCGGAGAAGAGGGTGGCGTACCACTCCGGGAACGCGGCGAAGGTGGCGCCGCCGGCCACGATGAACCAGACCTCGTTGCCGTCCCAGACCGGGCCGATGGTGTTGATCGCGAGGCGGCGGGAGCGGTCGTCGCGGCCGACCACCGGCAGCAGGATGCCGACGCCGAAGTCGAAGCCCTCCAGCAGGAAGTACCCGGCCCAGAGGACGCCGATCAGGAGAAACCAGAAGGTGGTGAGTTCCATTTCCGTCCTCAGTAGGCGAAGGCGAGCGGTTTGTCGGCGTCTTCGGAGTCCGGCGGCAGCGCGGGGGCGCCGGCCTTGGCGTACTTGATGAACAGGCCGAACTCGATGATCGCGAGGACGCCGTAGAGCACGGTCAGCACGATCAGCCCGGTCGCCGCCTCACCCGTGGAGACCGAGGGGGAGACCGAGTCCTCGGTCGTGAACAGCCCGAACACGGTCCACGGCTGCCGGCCCATCTCGGTGAAGATCCAGCCGAACGAGTTGCCGAGCAGCGGCATCACGGCCGTGCTCACCGCCGCGATCCAGAGCCAGCGGCCGCGCGGGCGCCGCCCGCCGCGGGTGAACCAGAGCGCGGCGGCGGCGATCAGCACCGCGAGCCCGCCGAAGCCCATCATCAGCCGGAACGACCAGTAGGTGACCGGCACGTTCGGCACGTAGTCGCCCTCGCCGTACCTCTGCTGGTAGACCTCCTGCAGGTCGTTGATCCCCTCGACCTCGCCGTTGAGGTCGCCGGTGGCGAGCAACGACAGCACGTGCGGGATCCGCACGCTGTACAGCTCCTCGGACCCGTCCAGCGAGCCGATCGTGAAGATCGAGAACGAGGCCGGCTCGGTGGTGTCGTAGAGGGCCTCGGCCGCGGCCATCTTCATCGGCTGCTGCTCGGTCATCACCCGGGCCTGCAGGTCACCGGTGATCAGCAGGCCGAATCCGGCGACGATCGCCACCCAGGCGCCGAGCCGCAGCGACGGCCGGAACACCTCGCTCTGGTTGTCCTTGCGCAGGTGCCAGGCGCTGACCGCGAGCATCAGCGCGCCCGCGGTCAGGAAGCAGGCGGTCACCGTGTGCGGGAAGGTCACCAGCGTCGTCGAGTTGGTGAGCACCGCCCCGATGCTGGTGAGCTCGGCCCGGTCCGCGCCCATCCGGAAACCGACCGGATGCTGCATCCACGAGTTCGCGGCCAGGATGAAGTAGGCCGACAGCACGGTCCCGATCGCCGCGGTCCAGATGGTGGCAAGGTGCACCTTCTTCGGGAGCCGGTCCCAGCCGAAGATCCACAGGCCGAGGAAGGTGGACTCCAGGAAGAAGGCGAGCAGGCCCTCGATCGCCAGCGGCGCACCGAAGATGTCCCCGACGAACCGCGAGTACGCCGACCAGTTCATCCCGAACTGGAACTCCTGCACGATGCCGGTGACCACCCCGATCGCGAAGTTGATCAGGAACAGCTTGCCCCAGAACTTGGTGGCCCGCAGGTAGTGCTCCTTGCCGGTGCGGACCCAGGCGGTCTGCAGGCCGGCCACCAGGAACGAGAGCCCGATCGTGATCGGTACGAAGATGAAGTGGTAGACGGTGGTGATACCGAATTGCCACCGTGACAGATCGAGCGCGTCCACTGCCGTCCTTTCCGCGAGGTCACCCCGACTCTCGTCAGCGCGGCCCCTGTTGATCAGGGGCGAAGGGGACCCGGGCCCGGGCCGAAGGTCCCGACCCGCACCAACGGACGTGACGGCGCTCAGTTCGAACGAAGACGTAACAGGACCGATCGCGAGACACCAAGATCGGAAACACGGGGCGCGTAGCGTACGAACGTGGATCTGAACACGGTTACCGAAGTGATCAGCCCCGCCCGGCCCGGTTCGTGGCGGCCGGGGGACGCCTGGCTGGGCGGCGGCACCGCCCTGTTCGGCGAGCCCCGCCCGCACATCAGCCGGCTGCTCGACCTGACCGCCGCCGGCTGGACGCCGCTGCGGGTCCACGACGACGGCAGTGTGGAGATCGCGGCCACCTGCACCGTCGCCGAGCTGGCCGACGGCCTCGGCCGGTACGACATCGTCCGGCAGTGCTGCCACGCGTTCCTCGCCTCGTTCAAGATCTGGAACGTGGCGACCGTCGGCGGCAACCTCTGCGCCGCGCTGCCGGCCGGCCCGATGATCTCGCTGAGCGTGGCGCTGGACGCGACGCTGCTGCTGATCGGCCCGGACGGCACGCAGCGCCGGGTCCCGGCCGCGGATTTCGTGACCGGCGACGGCACGACCGTGCTGCGCGACGGGGAACTGCTCAGGTCCCTTCACCTGCCCGCTGCCGCGTTCACCGTGCGTACCGCGTACCGTCGTGGCTCTCTGCATCGGCATGGCCGCTCGGCCGTGCTGCTGATCGGGCGGGCGGAGCCCGCCGGCGGCCTGACGCTCACCGTGACCGCGGCCACCCGCCGGCCGCACGTCCTGCGTTTTCCCTCGCCGCCGCGAGCCGACGAGCTGGCGGGGGCCCTGGCCGCCATCCCCGCGTCGGAGTACGTGGACGACGTCCACGGCCGTCCGGTGTGGCGGCAGCACCTCACCCGTCACTATGCGGCGCGGATCGTCGCGGAGCTCTCATGATCGAGATCAACGGAACGTCGCACGAGCGGGCGCCGCGGCCCGGCCAGTGCCTGCGCACCTACCTGCGTGAGGAAGGCTGCTTCGGCGTCAAGAAGGGCTGCGACAGCGGCGACTGCGGCGCCTGCACCGTGCACGTCGACGGCAAACCGGTGCACTCCTGCGTCTACCCGGCATTCCGCGCCCAGGGCCGCCGGGTCACCACCATCGAAGGCCTGGCCGAGCCCGGCGGCCTGCACCCGGTGCAGCAGTGCTTCCTCGACGCGCAGGGTTTCCAGTGCGGCTTCTGCACCGCCGGCATGATCATGACGACGGCCGCGCTCGGCGCGGAGCAGCGCGCGGACCTGCCGCGCGCGCTCAAGGGAAACCTCTGCCGGTGTACGGGCTACCGCGCCATCACCGACGCCGTCGAGGGCCGCCCGCCCGCCGCCGTCGCACCGGCGCCCGGGGCGGCCGTCGGGTCGAACCTCGGCGCGCCCGCCGGGCCGCAGGTGGTGACCGGCGCCGCGCGGTACACCTTCGACCTGGACGTGCCCGGGGTGCTGCACCTGAAGGTGCTGCGCTCGCCGCACCCGCACGCCCGGATCGTCGCGATCGACACGTCGGACGCGCTCGCCGTGCCGGGTGTCGAGCTGGTGCTCACCCACAAGGACGCGCCGGACCGGCTCTTCTCCACCGCCCAGCACGAATGCGAGGCCGAGGATCCGTACGACACGCGGGTCCTCGACGACGTGGTCCGGTTCGTGGGGCAGCGGGTGGCGGCCGTGGTCGCCACCTCCGAGGCGGCCGCGGAGGAGGGCTGCCGGCGGCTGCACGTCGAGTACGAGGTCCTGCCGTTCGTGGTCGACCCGGCCCGGGCGCTGGCCGCCGGCGCTCCGGTCCTGCACCCCGGCAAGACCTCGAACGTGGTCGCCGAGCTGCGGGCCTCGCTGGGGGATGTGGCGGCCGGCTTCGCGCAGGCGGACGTCGTCCACGAGGAGACGTTCCGGACGGCGCGGGTGCAGCATGCCAGTCTGGAGACGCACGGTGCGGTCGGCTGGCTGGACGACGACGGCCGGCTGGTGATCCGCTCCAGCACGCAGACGCCGTTCCTGACCCGGCGGGCGGTCGCCCGGCTCTACGACCTGCCGCCCGACCGGGTGCGCGTCGTCGCGGGCCGGGTGGGCGGCGGTTTCGGCGGCAAACAGGAGATGCTGGTCGAGGACCTGGTGGCGCTCGCCGTGCTGCGCACCGGCCGGCCGGTGCGCTGGGAGTTCACCCGAGCCGAGCAGTTCCTCGGCGCGACGACCCGGCATCCGTTCGTGATCACCCTGAAAGCCGGGGCGCGCCGCGACGGCACGTTGACGGCGATGCAGCTCGACGTGCTGGTCGACACCGGCGCGTATGGCAATCATGGGCCGTCGGTGATGCACCACGGATGCCATGAGTCGCTCGCGGTCTACCGGTGCGCGAACATGCGCACGGACGCGGTGACGGTCTATACGAACACGGTGCCGGCGGGGGCGTTCCGGGGGTACGGGCTGGGGCAGGTGACGTTCGCGGTCGAGTCGGTGCTGGATGAGCTGGCCCGGGGCATCGGGATGGATCCGGTGACGTTCCGGGAGTTGAACGTGGTTCGTCCGGGAGAGGATCTGACGGCGCCGGGCAGCCATGCGGATGATCTGGGCATCGCGAGTTACGGGCTGGACCAGTGCCTGGCCCACATGCGGGAGGCGGCCTCATCAGCCGTGCCCTCGGCCGGGTCTTCGGCCTCGCCGGCAGTGGTGCCTTCGGCCGTGTCTTCGGCCTCGCCGTCAGCGGTGCCTTCGGCCTCGCCTTCGGCCTCGCCTTCGGCCTCGCCTTCGGCCGGGTCTTCGGGTTCTCCATCGGATGCATCCGTGCCGCGGGATGCGGTGCCCTCGGTCTGGCGCCCGGACGCGCCCTCGTCGGCCGGCGAGGCGCCGGCGGGCTGGCTCGTCGGCGACGGCATGGCCATCGCGATGATCGCCGCCGGCCCACCCGGCGGCCATTTCGCCGACGCCACCGTCACGCTGCGGCCCGACGGCTACTACGAGGTGGCCGTCGGAACCGCCGAATTCGGCAACGGCAGCACCACCGTGCACGCGCAGATCGCGGCCGACGAACTCGGCACCACCCCCGACCGCATCGTGATTCGGCAGTCCGACACGGACGTGGTCCGGCACGACACCGGAGCGTTCGCTTCGACCGGGGTCGTGGTCGCCGGTCAGGCCGTGCTCCGGGCCGCCCGGGCCTTGCGCGCCCGGATCGAGGCCGCCGGTCCCGCCGTCACCACTCCGCTCACCGCGCACGGCCACTCCGACGGAACACCGCGCTCGGTGGCGTTCAACGCGCAGTGGTTCCGGGTGGCCGTCGACCCGGACACCGGCGAACTGCGCATCCTGCGCAGCGTCCACAGCGCCGACGCCGGAACCGTGATGAACCCGCTGCAACTACGCGGCCAGATCGAAGGCGGCGTGGCCCAGGCGCTCGGCGCCACGCTGGCCGAACACGTCGACATCGCCGCCACCGGTGAGATCACCACCACCGGCTTCCGGCAGTACCATCTGCCGACGTTCGCCGACGTACCGCACACCGAGGTGCATCTCGCCGCCACGTCCGACGCCATCGGTCCGCTCGGTGCCAAGTCGATGAGCGAGAGCCCGTTCAACCCGGTCGCCCCCGCCCTCGCCAACGCGATCCGGGACGCCACCGGCGTACGCATGACCGTTCTGCCCTTCACCGCCGACCGCATCTGGCAGGCCCTGCAGGCCATTTCTGCGTGAATGACGGCCTCGAATCGAGCCCATGATCAAGCCTGACCTTCAGAGCACCGACCGAACCAGCAGCGCGGCCGGCGCGGCCAGCGCCACCGCCGCGACAAAGACCAGGCCGAACAGCCGCCGCAGCGCCGACCGCCGGCCGTCCCGCCGTTTGGCCTTCTCCGCCCGCACGAGCCGCGACACCGGGTAGAGGTAGCACCCCACCACCGCGAACAGCAGGGGGAAGACCAGCACCGACGCGATCCACGACGTCCCGGCGCCACCGTCGCAGCTCACCACGCGCCGCCCGCTCACACAGCGCGGCTGGCCGATCTCATGCACGAGGTCCGCAACCGCCCAGGCGGTGGTCGCCGCCGCGAGCACACTGACACCGGCGAAGATCACCACAGGCCGAAGGGCAGAGCGAGACATGGCGCCCATCCTCACCCACCGGCGATCCCGAGCCTTCGCCGGTGCCCGGCTTGTCGCCGCGCCATCAACCCGTGGCCGTCCGCGCACCTCGCCCGCCGCTGGCGTTTCGCCGCGCCTCCAGCCGGCGGTCGTCGGCGCGCCTCGCCCGCCGCTGGCGTTTCGCCGCGCCTCCAGCCGGCGGTCGTCCGTGTGCCTTGCCCGCCTCGGCCGAGCCCGTCGAAGTCCGCTCAGCTCGGCGATTGAGCGAACCGCCCCGGACTCACGCCAAGAATGCGCTTGAAATGCCGTACCAGATGCGGCTGATCGTAAAACCCGGCACCGACCGCAACAGATCGCATCGGTTCACCGGCCAGGATCAGCCGGCGGGCAAGGTCCACCCTCCGCGAAATCACATATTGATGCGGCGACATGCCGAACTCCCGGCTGAACGACCGAACCAGATACGCCGGGTCGAAATGCAGCCGCGCCGCCGCGGCGGTCAACGGCAGCCCCGGCACGATGTTTTCCTCAAGCAGGTCACGCAGGGCCCGGGCAGCCTCGCGGCCCGGCGGCCCCATTTCCGGCTGATCACCGAGGCGCGCGCGAAGCCGTTCCACCGCGAGCGCCAGCTTTGCTTCTGCCGCGGGCTCGTCACCCGGCGTACGGATGAGCCGATGAACCGAGGAGATCAGCCGGTGCAATGGCGCATCGCCGATCGCCGGGGTGCCGACGGCCGCACCGATCAGCCGAGCGGGCAGCAGATGGGGTTCCAGATAGAGCACCCGTTTACGAAATCCGCCGGGCCGTGCCGCTGTGCCGTTGTGCGGCACCCGCGGCGGCAGGACGGTGACCAGTTCACCGAAGGCGCCCCGCTCGTGCCGGTCCAGGTCGTACCGCACCGCCCCGTCATCCACGAGCAGCACGGTCCAGGTGTCGTGGGCGTGCATCGGGTAGGCGTGCTCCCCGAACCGGGCGTGCAGCACTTCGGCGACCCCGTCCAGCGGCGGCCGCCAGGCTCGGATCTGGGGCCCGCCGGGCACGTCAAAATCGTACAAGACCTGCCCCGCCCACCCGGACGACGATGTGCTGCATGAACGCACCGGTCCGTTTCCCCACCAAGATCGCCGTCCTGCTCCGCGACGACCTGCTCGTCTGGCAACGCCTGAACGTCACAGCGTTCCTGGTGAGCGGCATCTCCACCGCGTACCCCGAGGTGATCGGCGCCCCCTACCAGGACGCCGACGACGTCACCTACCTGCCGATGTTCCGCCAGCCGGTGCTCGTCCTCGAAGGCAGCAAGGAGTTGCTGACCACCGCCCACACCCGCGCCCTCTCCCGCGGCGTGACGATGTCCATCTTCACCTCGGACCTCTTCACCACCGGCCACGACGCTGACAACCGCGCCGCCGTCCGCACCGTCCCCACCGCCGCCCTGGACCTGGTAGGACTGGCCCTGCACGCCCCCCGAACCGCGGTAGACAAGATCCTGAAGGGCGCAGTCATGCACTCCTGAAACCCTGCGAGCGCAGTCATGCACTCCTGAAACCCTGCGAGCGCAGTGATGGTGACGCGGCCGAAAGGACGGTCCGGTGTGCTGGCCGGCGGGGTGCAGCCGGAAGCGCTGTCGCGTCCACCGGCCGGCCCAGCCGCACCACCAGATATGGCCGCCGCCCGGTGACCAGCCCGGCCAGCATTTCCCGGGTCCTGGGCGATTCGATCACTTCACTCATGATCGACGACGCCACTCCACGCGCGGTGGCTGTGAGCAGGAGCGCTGACAGCGCCTCGCCGGCCCGCAGCCAGTCGGCCGGGGTGTCCGCGTTCCCGCACAACACCGCGTAGGCAGCCCCGGAGTCGCTGCCTGCTCCCGGCTCCAGCCCGGCGAAGTTCTTCCCCGCGGTGAAGTCCCGGATCGGCACCCGGCGTGGCGCGTTCCGTACGGCCGTGCTGAGAGGAACGCCGTCGCCGGAACCGGCCGGCCGATGCGTCCAGTGGGCGAGCTCGGCTGCCTGCCAGGGATGGTTCGCGGCGTCTTCAGCGGCACGTGCCGTCAGCGCCGCGAGCAACGGAACCTCGTCCCGGCGTACCAGATGAAGTGACACGCCCTGCCCCGCGACGGCCCGGCGCAGATCCGCCAGGATCCGCCCCTCCAACGGCTGCGGGCCGAAGGCGCGCCGGTCCGACCGGCGCCGCCCGATGGCCGCGGCGAGGTCTTCCCATTCCGGCCCGGCCGTCGCCGCCGAGGTCCGGCCCTGCCACCAGCCGGCCCGGAACCGAGCGGCCAGGCCAACACCCAGGCGGGGCGGCACGAGTCGCAGCCGCGCGAGCGGCCCGCGCCCCGCCTCGGGAAGGCGGTCGATCTCCACGTTCCAGCCCTGCGCACGAACTGTCACCGCCACATGGTGCACAGCCGCACCGCAACTGAGCAGCAGCATCCGCGCGTCCGGGTCGGTGTGTTCGAGCCACCGTTCCGGATCAGCCCACAGTTCGGCGCTGCCCGCCTCGATCCGCCACTGCCACGGTTGAGTGTTGAAGATCGACGGTGCGTGCCGGGCGTGCTGCACGGCGTCGACCAGGATTCCGGTCATGGCTTCAGCGTCCGGCCGCGAGGCCGAGCCGGACAGGGCCGAAGGTCCCACCATCCAGCCTGCAGACGGCCAGTCCGCCACTCCTCGCTGCCACGCTCGCGGTCCGGCGGCCACCAACCCGGCGGCCGAGCAACTCTTCCGATGCGGCGGCCGAGCGGTTCAGCTGCCTGGTCACGCCGCCTATCTGCTCAGTGCGCTGCTGGCCCTGCAGCCTGGTCTAGCGGAAGGTCCAGCGCTGGTTCGACGTGCCGGCGCAGGGTGCCACGACGACCTCGTTCGCTGGTCGGGCGCCGAAATGCGGGTCGGTGAGGCAGCGGCCGTTGGCCGCGTTCATCAGGCGGCCGTCGTTGTTCATGGCCCATTGGGCGGTGTTCCGGCCGTCGCAGCGGGCCAGCTCGACCTCGCCGGTGCCCTCCATGTAGGCGCACAGGTCGCCCACCTTGAGGGTGCGGTCCGAGTTGAGCTGCCAGCGTTGCGGGCTGGTGCCGTTGCAGTCGTCGACGTGGACGTCGCTGCCCTCGTCGATGTCGCCGCCGCGCAGGTCGAGGCAGAGCCCGTTGCCGCTGACCAGCGCGGCCGCATCGGTCTGCGCGGACGGAACGAGGTCGGCGGGTGGGGCCGGCGGCGCGGTGGTGCCGGCGGCGACGGACGGGGATGTCGTCTTCTGCGGAGCCTTGCTCGTGGTGATGACGGCCGGCCGGGACGTCGACTCTGCCCGGGGCTCGGTGGCGACGCCGTCGGCGGTCTCCCCACCCGAGTTGTCGGCGTCGCCCGCAGCGGCGGCCGGCGAAGTGTCGCTCGGAGTGACACTCGCTGCCGGGGCAGGCCCGCTGATGACGGGGAACTGCTGATCCGCCAGCGACGTGGAAACCGTGGGGGTGAGCGCGGGGCGCAGCACCGCCCACCCGACGACGGCCAGCACGGCTGCCACTCCGGTCGCGGCCAGCAGCACCGAGCGCCGGCGCAGCGTGCGGCGGACGGATGGCGCCGGCGTGGCCGGCACCGCCGGGATCACCTGGGTGGGAATCTCCCGGGCCGGGTCGGCAGGCCACGTCGCGGCGGAAGCGGGAGCCTCGGAGTGGCCGCCCTCCTGCAACACGAACGGCCGCACGAGCAGCGGATCCCGGTCGTCGCCGTCGCCCTCCACCACCGCGTCGTCGCCCGCTGAGCCCGCGCTCACTGGCTTAGCCACCCCCCGATCCGGCACATCGATGACCCAACTTACCGGCACCCGACCAGCCGCGTGGGGGGCCGTTCGGCCGAAGATCAGTTGTCAGCGCTTCCAGAACGGCACCTCCCGTGTCTTTCCGCCGGTGGTCGGCTCCGATCCGGTGCCGGGCGACGTCGCCTCGCCCCCGGTCGCGCCAGTCCGAGGCGGCTCGCCGTTGCCGGCAGCGGTGAGAACCTGCATGGCACGTGCCCACTTCTCGTCCAGCGGCGCGTCGCCACGCAGCACCTGCACCAACTCGCGGACCGGGCCGAACTCGGTGGCCAGCAGTGTGGCGAGCAGGACACCGAGCCGCGTTGCCAGGTCATCGAGCAGATCCCTGCGATCCGCCGCAGGCAGACTCGCGGCGTCACGCAAGCGGCCTGCCTCCACGGCGATCAGCTCGCGGAACTCGGCGACCTCACGGGACTCCGCGGCACTCGGGGCAAGGGACCCCGCGCCGGCCTCGTCGTGCACATCCAGGTCTGGCTGCAGGAACTCGGGCACTGCCATGTCGTCGAAGCCGGCCCGGCTCGCCGACGGGGATGCCGCCCTGGGACCTCGGCCGAGGCGACCCGGTCGGCCGCCGTCGGCGGCGCCACGGGCGCGAACCGGCGCGAACGGTGGCCGGGGAGCCGGCGGGCCGGCCGGTGGGGACGGCGCCATCGGCGCCGCGGGCCCCGCGAGGGTGGCACTTTGGGCGAGACCGAGCCACATGCCGGCCTTACCGGCAGCCGCTCCGGCGGCCGGTGCCTCCCAGCCGGACGGCAGCTCCACCGGCTGTGTGACCCGCTTGGTCTTGCCGTCTTCGTTCACCACGCGCTCGTCGACCGCCACGTAGGCGGTGAAGCGGCAGAGCACCCCGAAACGCAGCGACGTCTGGATGATCTCCTGCTCGACCGAGCGGTTGCCGGCCGCGAAAGCGTCCTCCAGATCCCGGATCCGGGCCCGCGCCCACAGCGAGGTGACCGCCTGCTCGGAGCGTTGCTCGACCGCGACGGCAGTGCGGAACTCCTGCTCGTCGCGGGTGCGCCCGGCGACCGTGAAGCGTCCACCGGCCGCACCCGTGTAGCGGCCCGTCACCACCAGCGGCACGCCCGGGTAGAGGCCCGGCAGCCGGGCCGGGCTGCGGGTGTCGCCGAGGAGCGTGATCCCGTCGCCGCCGACCGACAGCCCGGTCACGACCGGTGCGCCGATCCGGCGGTGGATGTGTTCCATCGCCTCGTCCAGCCGGTCCTCGCTCTCCACGAGCTCAGCGCGGCCGGCGCCGAGCGCGGCGAGCCGGCCCAGGAACCCGGCGTTGACGGCGCGGTCGATGCCGACGGTGTGCACCCGCGTCGCGCCGATCCGCCCGGCGATCTCGCGGACGATCTGATCCTCGTTGCCCACCTGGCCGTCGGTGACCAGCACCAGCACCCGGTCGCGACCGGTGCTGTCGGACAGCAGGCCGAGACCGGTGGCGAGCGGGCTGAGCAGCTCGGTGCCACCCCGGGCGTCGGCGCGTGCCAGATGCTCGACCGCCCGATAGCGGTTGCGGTCGCTCGCCTCCACCAGGCCCTCCGCGAGACCGTCCGGCCGCTCCACCTGGTGGTCGAAGGTGAGCACGGCGAACCGGTCGGCGGTGGTCAGGGTGTCGATCACCCGGGCCGCGGCGCGCCGGGCAGCGACCATCTTCCAGCCGCTCATGCTCCCGGAACGGTCCAGCAGCAGCACCACGTCTTTCGGCCGGGGCGTGGTTGCGGCCTCGGGCGGGAGGACCACGAGCTGATAGGTGCCCTCGTCGCCCTCCTCGTCGGGAACGGCCACCGCGGTCTCACCGCCCGGTGCGTAGGCCAGGCGCAACACGAAGTCACGGTCGGCCCGCTCGCCGGGGGAGATCCGCAGCGTCCCACCGTCGTCGGTGACGGTGTGCAGGCTGGACCGGACCTCGCCGAGATCCAGGCCCGCCGGGTCCACGTCGACGCCGACCGAGAGTCGCAGCGGGTTGGGGAAGCCGGGCAGCAGGACGGGCGGAGAGATCCGGGAGGCGTCGGGCACGGCATCGGTGTCGGGAAGCTGACCGTCGCCGACATAGGGCCCGGGAAGCGGGGCGCCGGGCACGTAGCGGGGTGCGACGACCAACGGGAATCGGAAGGTCGCTGCGCCGTCCTCATAGGGCAGCGGGCCCACCAGGCGCAGCCGGACGGTCACCCGCTCGCCGGGCAGGATGTTGCCGACGCGCATGGTGAAGACGTCGGGCCGCTCCTCCTCGGCGATCGATGCGCGCCGGCCGGCGGCGACCGCCCGGTCGTACTCCACGCGGGCCTCGGCGCGCTCCCGCAGCTCGGCGACGACGGTCCGGTCGGCCGCGGTCATCGACATGGCGGTGACGGCGGCGCGATCGGGCAGCGGGAAGATGTAGGTCGCCTCGAGCGCGGTGTCGTGGGCGTTGACGAACTCGGTGGTCAGCTCGGTCCGGACCAGCAGGCCGCTGATCTTCGCCTGGACGTCGAGCCGGTCGAGGGGGAGGTTGCCCCGCTCGGTCTGCAGCGTGCCGAAACCGGAGCCGGGCTGGTCGCGAAGGCGGTCTCGCTCCGCGGTGCCCATCGGATTGACGGAAATGATCATTCATCTCTCCCAACGGTGAGCCCACGGGACGCGAGCAGATCGAGCAGGGGTCGTGCCGCCGCGGCGAGATCGCCCCGGTCGACGTGGTCGAGTGCGTGCGGGACGAGCAGGATCACGCCCATGCCGAGGGGCACACCGGTCAGCACCAGGCCGGTATCGTCAGGCGCGGCGCTGGGTGCGGTCGTGCGATCCGCTGGCGCGGGTGGCGCGGGGGAGTCTCTCCAGAACTCGGTGCGCACCGGGCCCTCGGTGGGCGGCGGCTCGGCGGTCAGCAGCTCCGCGGGCACGCGAGCCGCGGCCGAGAGCGCCTCGTCGGAGGCGCCGGTCAACTCGACCTGGATCTCGGCGAGTGTGCGCCCGGCAGCCTGCCGGCGTTTGATCGCGACCAGCTGCAGCAGGTGACGGGGGCCGTAGAGAGCGACCCGGCCGCGGGTGCCGAGCGGGCGGTCGACCAGCCCGATCGTCGAATACCACCGGATGGAGCGGCGGTCGGGCAGCTCACGGACACGGCCGTTGGGTGCGCCCGGGTACTCATCGGCGAGCGCCGCGTGCACCCGTTCCACCAACTGCTCCATCGTCCACATGCTCCGATATTGACACTGTCACGATGACACTGTCAATATCGGCATACGGAAATGCCCGCCACCGGCGCTCGGGAGCGCGGTGGCGGGCAGATCGAGTGGTGCGTCAGGAGCCGCTGGGATACGGCTTGCCGTCGACCAGGAGTGTGTAGGGGGCGTATTGAGTGACCTGCCCGGTCGGCTCGTCGTAAGCGATGACCGCGACCACCTTGGGATAACTGTCCAGCCTGTCGAATTCGTCGAGCGGGACCACCTTGGCCCGGGAGCTGCCCAGCCCGACCAGCCTGACGTGCCAGTTGTGCACCGGGATCGGGCGCACCTGGGTGGGCGACTGCCAGCCGTCGAGGGTTGCGCTGTTCACCGGTGTGGCGCCGACCCGCAGGTCCGAGATGTGCCAGCCGCCCAGGCTCACCGCCGCGTCGCTGACGTAACGGAGGCCGAGCAGCACCCGCTTCCCGGCGTACGAGGAAAGGTCGTAGCTCAGGGTGACGTCCTCGGCCTGGCCCGTGATCGCCGCACCCTGCGGCCCCTTCACCGTCCGGTCCCCGGCAACCGGTTGATATGTCTTTCCGCCGTCGGTCGAGACCGTCACATATCCGTAGTCGAAGTCCTTCTCCAGGCCGTGCGACGACGTGAAGCGCAGCATCGGGTCCTCCGACGGCACGTCGATCACCCGCACCGCGGTGGCGTCGGTGTTCGGTTCGTTGCCGGAGAAAAGCATCCCGGCGTCCAGCTTCCAGCTCAGCGGGCGGGACGGGAGCGTGGTGGCGCCCCGGAAGCCGAGCGTCTCGAGGTCGCGCGGCAGCCGGACGTAATCGGCCCCGTTCGGGGCGGCGCCGGGCGCACCGTGGGCGGAGTCGTCGGCCAGGTTGACCGTGGATCGCAGGCTCGGCGAGGTCACCCGCTCGCGGGGGAGGCCCTTCATCACCCCGCCCGGCTGGCCGACGGCCTTGTCCACCAGCGTCATGACCTGGAAATCGTGCAGCACGTCGTGCAGGTCGGTGCCCTTCGGCAGCGCGGCGGCGATGCCGGCCATGCCGGCGTTCGCCTTGTCCCGGTGCAGAGTCGAGATGATCTCCGGGCCGAAGCGGTCCCGGAGGTAGAGCATCAGCTGGTAGGTGATGCCGTAATCGGCGAGGATCTCGTCCTGCCCGCCCTCCTTCCACAGGTTCGGCGAGTTCGACGGCGCGTTGCACGCCCGCGGATTCGGGTTGTAAGTCGTCTTCACCGCGCCGAAGCCCTGGTAACAGGCAAGATGGATGTCGAAGCCGCGGCGGTAGACGTTGAGGCTCGGGTTCACATAGCCGACGAGGGTCTGTGCGTACTCGGCGAGGCCCTCGTCGATCCAGATCTGCTCGTTGGGATCGGTGTAATAGGCGAGCAGGTGCTGCCACTCGTGGGCGAAGGTCGACTCGTAAAGGCGGGGGCGGGCGGGACGGCTGGTGCACCGGTCGTCGGTCGGCTCGTTCTTCGGTTCCGCGCCGGTCTGATGCGCCCAGTCGTAAGCGTCGATCGTGATCACGTTGCGGTCGAAGAGCTCGTTGAGCTGCTCGGAGAAGAACCCGGCGACATAGGTGGGCCGCTCCGGGAAGTTGAAGTAATTCTCGTCGCGGACGTTGTCGACCAGGGTCACGGTCCGGTTGCCCGCTCCGGTGAAGTCGCCGTCCACACCGGCGTTCGCCCCGGTCCGGTCCGGCGGGGTGCTGAAGGCCGCCGTCTCGGTGGGATAGATGTTCTCGTCGAACTCCTGGACCAGCGAGCTGAGCTGGGCGTCCGTGATCTCGGTGGCGTTGCCCCGGCAGTCGCCCGCCGGGAAGGCGAGGTCGTTCGCGACCCAGACCTCGATGTGCTTGCCGACGGCCCGCAGCCTGTAGTCCTTGCGGTACACGTCGTTGTCGATCGCGTTGAGGCCGGCCCAGCTGCGAACCGTCCCGATCGGCGGGGTCTCGGCGGCGGTGCGCCGCGCGGCCGGCCGCGGGCGGTAACTGGCCGGCGGCAGCGGTTCCCCGTTGAGGGTGAGCCGGTCCGGGATCAACCACGGGACGTCGTCGGTGGGAAAGGCGGCCGACTCGCTCGGAGTGGGGAAAGGCGGAGGTGTGGGCGGCACCGCTCCGGCGGAGAGTGGAGCAGCCAATAGCGGGACAGTAACGGTTATAGCCGCGAAGCTCGCAAAAAGGGTGCGCGTCACGTCTCGCGACGCTACCTGCGATCGCGAGGCCGTGACGCCAACACCGGTGGTAGAGGAGCGGGAAACCACTCCGTCGATCAGGAAACCTCTTTCCGGAGCACTCGGACGAACCCGGCCACCAGGGGGAGCACCACCCAGAGCGCGGCCGAGACCGCCAGCCGGGCGTACTCGCCGCCGGTCGCGTCGGCCTCCGACAGCGCCTGCGAGGTGACGTTGAGGTCGAGCCACTTCGCGGCGTCGGCGAGCTTGGTGACGATCTCACCGACCATGGTCCAGACCGTCGGCAGCGCGAAGAAGATCACGATCGCGAGCGGGGTGTTGAGCAGCAGGGCGCCGAAGCCGATGCCCATCAGCACGAAGATCACCTGAAGGAGCAGGCTTTGCCAGATCAGCGAGGAGTCCAGGCTCCAGGAGGCGTCGCCGCCCAGCGACCCGGCGATCACGTTTGCCGCGGCGGCCAGCAGGCCGGTCGCCACGGTTGCCGCGATCGCGATCAGCACGCCCGCGGCCAGCTTCGCCGTCATCACCCGGCCGCGGGCCGGCACCAGGGTGAAGGTGGTCAGTGCGGTGCGCTGCGACCACTCGCTGGTCACCGACAGGATCCCGAGCACCGGCAGCAGCACGGCCGACGGCACCAGGCCGAAGGCGAAGAAGCCGGCGAACGTCTGCTCGGCGTCCTCCGCCCAGCCGAGCAGAATCCCGGACGTGGCCACGGTGGCCAGCCCGATGATCAGCAGCAGCCAGAACCCGGCGCGGGTGTCGGCGAGCTTGCGGAGCTCGACCACGGTCAGCCGGCCCATCGGCACGGCGCGGGTCTCGGTCAGGACGCTCATCGGGTGACCTCCTTGAGCTCGGTGCCGCCGTTGCCGTTACCGGTCAGCCGCAGGAACATCTCCTCCAGACCGCCGGCGCCGGCGGGCCGCAGCTCCAGCAACACGACTCCGGCGGCCGCGGCCGCCTTGCCGATGGTCTGCGCGTCGGTGGGCACGAGGATGCTGCCGTCGGACGACCGTGAACCGGACAGGCCCATGCTGCCGAGCAGGGTTCCCAGCTCACCCGCGTCGACGGCACGAACCAGGGTGCCGGCCTCGCCGAGCAGCTGGTCCTTGTCGCCCTGGACGAGGATCCGGCCGTTGCCGATCACGACCAGCCGGTCGGCCACCGCCTCGACCTCGCGCAGCAGGTGCGAGGAGAGGAGCACCGTGCCGCCCCGGTCGGCGAAGGCGCGCAGCAGGCCACGCATCCAGAAGATCCCCTCGGGGTCCAGGCCGTTGGCCGGTTCGTCGAGGATGAGAACGGCCGGGTCGCCGAGCATCGCGTGCGCCAGGCCGAGCCGCTGCCGCATGCCGAGCGAGTACGCGCGGACCCGCCGTTTCGCCGCCGTCCTGTCCAGCCCGACCTTCGCCAGCCGGTCCGGCACCCGGTCGGTGTCGAGGCCCATGGTGATCGCGGCGAGCGACAGGATCTCCCGTCCGGTCCGCCCGGCGTGCTGCGCCGACGCGTCCAGGAGCACGCCGACCTGCCGTCCCGGGTTGCCCAGCCGGCGATACTCGGTGCCGCCGACCGTGGCCCGGCCGGAGGTGGGCGGCGTGAGACCGCAGATCATCCGCATCGTGGTGGACTTGCCGGCGCCGTTGGGACCGAGGAAACCGGTCACGGTCCCGGGTTCACAGGTGAACGAGACATCGTCGACGGCGAGCTGGCTGCCGTACCGCTTGGTGAGATGTTCGACCTCAATCATGGGAACCAGCCTGCGGCCGCGCGGAGTGCCCGCGCGTCGGCCGGTGGTCGATGCCCGCGAACCCTTCGTCGACATCCCGGTTACGACTTTGGTCGCTATCGGCCCGGTGCGGCGTGCCCGTATCGTCGGACGCGTGGGGACGTCGATGACCGAGTACCGCTGGTTGTGGCCGTCCGCGCTGGCCGCGGACCCGGCTGGGCACCTCCCGGCGCGCCGCTCCATGCGCGACTGGGTGGTCGACACCCTCTGTTTCGTTCTCGGCTTCGGGTTCACCGTGGCAGCGACCGTCGACCTGCTCCGCCCCGATCCCGTGCTGATCCGGGAGTGGGCTCACACGCCCACCTGGCTGGTGTTGTTCGACGGGATTCTCAGCGGGATAGCCGGGATCGGGCTCTGGTGGCGTCGCCGCTATCTGATCCCGCTGGCCTGTCTCGCGGTGCTGCTCGGCCTCTTCTCCGTGGCCAGCGGCGTGACGTTACTGATCATCCTGTTCACCGTCGCCGTGCATCGCCGGCTGCCCCTGCTCGCCGCGGTCGTCGCGGCGGCGATCGGCTCCAACGCCGTCTTCGCCACCTACCGGCCCGAGCTCGGAGCCGGTTTCGCCGAGGCGTTCTGGTGGGGCACCACGATGATCGTGATCGTGGCCATGTGGGGCATGCTCGTGCGGGCCCGCCGCCAGCTCATCGTCTCCTGGCGGGACCGGGCCGAGCGGGCCGAGGCCGAGCAGCAGCTGCGGGTCGCCCAGGCCCGGGTTCTGGAGCGCACCCGGATCGCGCGGGAGATGCACGACGTGCTGGCCCACCGGATCTCGCTGCTGAGCCTGCACGCCGGAGCGCTGGAGTTCCGGCCGGACGCGCCACCCGCCGAGATCGCCGGGGCCGCCGCCGTGGTCCGGGAGAGCGCCCACCACGCCCTGCAGGACCTGCGGGCGGTGATCGGCGTGCTGCGTGAGGGCCAGTCCGAGGAGAGCCGGCCGCCGGAGCGGCCACAACCCACCCTGAGCGCTTTGCCCGCTCTCGCCGACGAGTCACGGTCGGCAGGAGTGAGGGTACGGCTGAACCTGGCCGCCGAATCCGACTATGTGCCACTGACCACCGGCCGCGCGGCGTACCGGATCATCCAGGAAGCGCTGACCAACGCCCGCAAGCATGCCCCCGGCGCCGCGGTGAGCGTCAACGTCGGCGGCGCTGCCGGGGAGGGCCTGACCGTCGAGGTGCGCAATCCGCTCGCCGTGACCGTCCCAGCGAGCCCCATCCCGGGCACCGGGATGGGGCTGATCGGCCTGACCGAACGCGCCACCCTGGCCGGTGGCCGGCTCACGCACGGTCTCGACGGCGATGAGTTCGTCGTCTCCGCATGGTTGCCGTGGCCGGCATGAACCCGGTGCGTGTGCTGATCGTCGACGACGATCCGCTGGTGCGAGCCGGCCTGTCCATGATCCTGTCGGGTGACGGTGAGGTCAGCGTGGTCGGCCAGGCGGCGGACGGCGGCGAGGTCGCGGCCGCGGTGGCCGAACACCGGCCCGACGTGGTGCTGATGGACATCCGCATGCCGGGCGTCGACGGCCTGGTCGCCACCGAGGCGCTGCGCAGACGTCCCGGTGCGCCCGAGGTGTTGGTGCTGACGACGTTCGACGCCGACGAGTATGTTTTGCGGGCGCTGCGTGCCGGAGCCGGAGGTTTCCTGCTCAAGGACACCCCGCCGGGGCAGATCAAGCAGGCGGTGCTGCGGGTGGCGCGCGGCGAGGCGACCCTGTCGCCGAGCGTGACCCGGCAACTCATCGCCCATGTCGCAGCCGGCCCGCCGGACCGTGGCCGGGCCACCGAGCAGCTGAGCCGGTTGAGCACGCGGGAGCGTGAGGTCGCCCTGGCCGTCGCGCAGGGCAAGTCGAACGCGGAGATCTCGGCGGACCTGTTCATGTCGGTGGCGACGGTGAAGGCGCACGTCTCACGGGTGCTCACCAAGCTGGACCTGAACAACCGGGTCCAGGTGGCGCTGCTGGTGCACGACGCCGGTCTGGCCTGAGCGCCTTCCGGGCCCGAGTGCCGGGCGCGAGTGGCGGCGCCGGTCTGGCCTGAGCGCCTTCCGGGCCCGAGTGCCGGGCGCGAGTGGCGGCGCCGGTCTGGCCTGAGCGTCTTCCGAGCCCGAGCGCCGGGTGCGAGTGGCGGCGCCGGTCTGGCCTGAGCGTCTTCCGAGCCCGCGCCGGGCGAGGGTGGCGCTGCCTCGGCACGACGCCGGTCTGGCCCGGGCGGGCCTTATTCGAAGAGGGAGTGGTCGCGGCCGCCCTCGGCGCGGGCGCGTGCCCGGCGGCGCAGCTGCACCACCACGATGTCGATGGCGGCGACCACCGCCCAGCCCACCAGCAGCCAGCCGGGGACGGTCCACCCGGCGCGGAACAGCAGCACCGCCAGCACGCTGCACACGACCATGCCGAAGGCGGCGAGGACCAGCCGCAGGTTCAGCGGGGAGTAGGGCTCCTCGACGGTGCCGCGGCGGCCGCGTGGTTGCGGTCCGATGGGCATGGACGGAGCCTACCCGGCGGCCCGGGAGCGAAACGCGACCCTCCAAGATCGAGAAGTTTCTATGTCGCTCGTCCGCTGTGGAGGACATGATGGAGGGCGGTCGTCGGAGTCGATGAGGAGGCGCCATGCCCCAGCCGGGTACCACGATGACCGAGCGCCGGCTCGGCACGTGGCCGATCTTCGTCATCGCGGTCTCCGCCATGACGCCGCTCACCGTCGTCGCCGGAGCGCTGCCGCTCGGTTACGGCCAGGTTGAGGAGAAGGGCATCCCGGTCGCATACATGCTGGTCGCGGCCGTGCTCGGCGTCTTCGCGGTGGGACTCGCGGCGATGGCGCGACATGTGCCGAACCGGGGCGCCTTCTACGCGTACGCGTCGGCCGGCCTGTCCCGGCCCGCCGGTGTGGGGACGGCCTTCGTCGCGTTGCTGGCCTACAACGCCATGCAGATCGGCCTCTACGGCGCCTTCGGTGTGGCCACGCACCACGTGGTGGCGGCCTTCGGCCTCGAGATCTCCTGGGTTGTCTGGGCGTTGGTGGGATGGGCGCTGATCGCCGTCCTGGGCCGGCTGAACATCGACCTGAACGCTCGCATCCTGACCGTCCTGGTCTGCGCCGAAGTGCTGATCGTGCTGGTTCTCGACGCCGCGATGCTCGCCAACCCGGCCGGCGGCACCGTCACCTTCGACACCCTCAACCCGGCCCTGATCGCCAGCGCCGGCGGGGTCGCTCTGCTGGTCGCCGCGGTCGCCGGGATGGTCGGCTTCGAGGCGCCGCTGGTGTACGCGGCCGAGGCCAGGGACCCGCGCCGCACCGTCGCCCGGGCGATCGGCTTGACGCTGCTGGTCGCGGCGGTTCTCTACGGCGGCACCGCCTGGGTGATGTCGGTCGCCGCCGGGCCCGATCAGATCATCGCGGTCGCTGCCGACCACCTCGACGACCTGTTCTTCTTCCTGCCCGAGCCGTACCTTCCGGCCGTCGTCATCGACCTGGCCCGGGTGTTCTTCGCGACCAGCCTGTTCGCCGCGATGCTCGCCTTCCACCACACGGTCGCCCGCTATGCCCTGACCGTCGCACGCGAGGGTGTGCTGCCGTCCTCGCTCGCCCGCACCCGCGACGACGTGCCGGTCACCGCGTCGCTCGCCCAGTCCGGGCTGGCCGTCGGTGTGCTGCTGATCTTCGCGATCGCCGGCTGGAACCCCACCACCGACCTGTTCTTCTTCGGCACGGTCTCGGGCGGGCTCGGTGTGCTGGTTCTGATGGTCATCGCGGCGGTGGCGGTGGTCCGCTATTTCCGCAAGGACGGCCACGGGGAGACGCGCTGGCGGCGCTCGGTCGCGCCGTGGATCGCGCTGGTCTTCCTGGCGCTGATCCTGCTGCTCACGGTCGCGTCCTTCGGCATCCTGCTGGACTCCGACAACCTGCTCAAGGTCTGGTCGCCGCCGCTGGCGTTCCTGCTGCTGTTCGTCGCCGGCATCTACTGGGGCAGGCGGCTGCGGCGGGAGCGGCCCGAGGTGTACGCGGGCATCGGCACCGGCCTCCCTCCGTCGCCCACGGCGTCCGCGTTCGTGCCCGATCAGGAGGTACGGGAGCCGGAGGAGAGCGTGCGAGAAACGGGGGAGAGTCTGCGGGAGGCGGACCCGGCAACCGCAACGACCCGGGCGGAACCGCGGGACGCGGACACGGCGTCCGCAGCGGCCGCGCCGGCGCAGCAGCCAGCCGGCACAGCGAAACCGGCCACAGAACGGGCGCCACGCGATGGAAGCACGCCCGCGACGGCGGACGAGAGCCTGCGGGATGCAGGCGCGGTGCCTGCGACTCCCGAGGAGGGTCTGCGGAGCGCGGGCGCCACGGCCGAGCAGGAACAACGGGCCGACCCCCTGCCACCCGCCCTCGGGGAAGAGCCCCGCGAAACCGGCACGCGAGCTGCGAGCACCGATGAAGTGCCACCGGTGAGCGAGAAGACCAGCCCGCAGGCCGCGGCCGCACCGTCGGCTCGGCGTGCGCCGGCTCCCCGCAAGCGGAGCCCGCGGACCTCCGTCCCGGGTGAGGCCGTCGAGACCGCCCCCACGAACGGCGCCTCCGGAGAACCCGAACCGGCACGGCGCCCGCGCACCCCCCGCGCCCGGCGCACCACCGGCCCGAACCGGACCACACCGCCCACCGGCGAGACGTCGCAACCGTCCGTGTCGGAGCCGACGTCACCCTCCGTGCAGATCTCGGGATCCGCACCGATCTCCGGGACGTCTGCGGGCTCGGTGCCCAAGGGCGCCGGCGCACCCACGGAGAACGAGGATCCGCCGTCCGCACCCGGCCAGGCCGCGCACACCGGACCGGTCGAGCCGGCCCGCGACGCCCGCCCGGAACCGCCGAAGCCCGGGGCGCCGCGCCGCCCCGCGACCGAGCCCGACGACTCCGAGAAACCCGACTGAGCTGCACGGACGCCGCAGGCGGTAGACATCCGATCGCTCTGCGTGGAGCGATCTCTGCAGGTGGGACAGCTCCGCCTGGCGGCTCAGCGCGGCCCGGAACCCGCATGCATACCGTACGTCGATGTCAGGCCCCTCCGGCTTTCCCGCCATTTGGGAAACCGTACGATTCTCAGGTCAAGTGGCCACACCGCTTGCATACCGGCAGCACCCGTGAAGCCCACCAAGCATCACGGTGCGTGCCGGCCGATCCGCCGGCAGGCCTGGCGTCCGAACCCACCAGCTGGGCCGCCGGCGGATCCGCAAGCTCACACGCCCGGACCCAGCGGTTCAGCCGCGAGCCGGCCCGCGTCACGCAGGGCCCGCAGAATGTTGCCGTTGGCGAGTTTCCCCAGGTCAGCCTCGGACCAGCCGCGGCCGCGAAGCTCCTCGAAGAGCCGCGGATACCTCGACACGTCAGCCAGCTCGTCCGGCACCTCAGGCGTACCGTCATAGTCGCCGCCGATGCCCAGATGATCGATCCCAGCCACCTCGCGGGCGTGGTCCACGTGGTCAGCGACCTGCGCGACGGTCGCCGACGGCTTCGGGTGGGCGGCCAGCCACGCCTGGAAGGCCGGTTCGGCACCCGGGTCGACCGGCGGGTTGAACGGCGTGGCGCGCGGCTCCTCGCCGGGGCGGGCGGTGGCCGGCCACTCGTACGGCACCGGCGGCAGGCCCAGCCGTTCCCATTCGGCGTCCGCGGCGAGCTTCCAGTCGAAGGTGGCGGCGTTGACGAAGTACGACACGAACGTCAACTGGATGACGCCACCGTTGCCGGGCAGCCGGGTCAGCACGTCGTCGGGAACGTTGCGCGGATGATCGGTGACCGCACGCGCCCCCGAGTGCGAGAAGATCACCGGGGCGGTCGCGACGTCCAGTGCCGCGTGCATGGTCGCCGCCGACACGTGCGACAGGTCCACCAGCACGCCGATGCGCTGCATCTCCCGTACGATTGCTCGCCCTTCATCGGTGAGGCCGTTGGCGGCCGGCGCCTGCGTGGCCGAGTCCGCCCAGGCGGTGTTGTGGTTGTGGGTGAGCGTCACATAGCGGACGCCGAGCCGGGCGAGCGAGCGCAGCACGCCGAGCGAACCGGCCAGGCTGTGGCCGCCCTCCACCCCGATGAGCGAGGCGATCCGGCCGGTCGCCATGATCCGCTCCACGTCGTCGGCCGTGTAGGCGAGTTCGAGGTCGTCGCGGTAGGCGGCGACCATCCGGTAGACGACGTCGATCTGCTCCAGCGTGTGCGCGAGCGCGACCGGTTCGGGCAGATCCGACGGGACGTAGACGGACCAGAACTGACCGCCCACCCCGCCGGCGCGTAACCGTGGCAGGTCGGTGTGCAGGGGCGGGCGTTCCTTCTCCAGCCCCGCCACGTCCGAGCCGTGCCACTCGCGCAGGCGCATAGGGAGGTCGTTGTGGCCGTCGATGATCAGCAGCATGTTCTCTGGCTACCGGTCCCCGGCTCCCGGTGCAAGCAGAACGTCCGAACACCGCAACCCGGTGGCACCTGCACGGGCACTGGGCGTGCACCCGCCGCCCTGGAATCTCTTTCACATGCCCGGCCGACATGGGCCGGACAAACCGGGGGAGATTTTCCATGCGACGCGCCAAGCTGCCGAAGTCCTTGACAGCTCTGACCGCCGTAATTGCTGGTACCACCGCTGTGATGGTGCCGGGTGCCGCCAACGCGGCCAACGCCGAGCTGGCCGTGCAGGCCGCCGACGACAGCTACACCTCGAGCAGCCGCAAGACCGCCACCTTCGGCGCGGACGACAAGCTCGTCGCCGGCAAGGCGGGTAAGGACAGCAAGACCGCGTTCCTGAAGTTCACGGTTCCGGCCGGCACCGACGTCAAGGCCGCGCGGCTGTTCCTCAGCCCGTCCGGCAAGCCGTCCGGCAAGGTCACCGTGTCGCGGGTCGTGGACAACTCGTGGACCGAGGGCAAGCTGACCTCCGGTAACGCCCCGAAGCTGGGCCTCGCGGTCGCCTCGGTGACCCCGAAGTCCACCGACACCCGGGTCGGTTTCGACCTGAGCGCCGAGGTCACCGGCCCCGGCACCTACTCGTTCGCCCTGACCTCGACCGCGCTCCTTCGTTTCCAGTCGGCCGAGAACAAGGCCAAGGGCGGGCCGGAGCTGGTCATCACCACCAACGGCAAGACCGTTTCGGCGCCCGTGGCCAAGCCGGCGGCGCCGGTCGTCACCGGTGACTACAAGAACTGCGTGACCGACGCCAAGCTCGTGCCCTCCTGCGGCGTGCTGTGGGGCGGTGCGGCGGGTGGCTTCACCAGCAAGCCGCGCGACCTCGAGCACCGCAACTGGGAGAAGCTGAGCGGCCGCACCGCGACGATCTTCCACACCTACCACAAGGGTGACGAGGCGTTCCCGACCAAGGCCGAGATCGCCATGACCAACGACGCGGCCAACCCGCGCGTGCTGCTGCTCAACTGGAAGGTCGCCTACGGCTCGAACTGGGCCAAGGTCGCCAAGGGTGAGCAGGACAAGCGGATCGACGCCTTCGCCGCGCGGATCAAGGCGTACGGCAAGAAGACCTTCCTCGTGCTCAACCACGAGCCGGAGAACGACGTCGTCGCCAAGGCCGGCTCCGGCTGGGAGGCGAAGGACTTCGCCGCCATGTACCGCCACACCATCGAGCGCCTGCGCGCCAAGGGTGTGACCAACGTGGTCAACGTGCTCGCCTACATGGGCAACGAGAAGTGGATGGCGCAGTCCTGGTGGAAGGACCTCTACCCGGGCAACGACGTCGTCGACTGGATCGGCCTGGACTCCTACGTCTCGGTGGAGAAGGGTTACTACCACTTCGGTGACTTCGCCGACCTGCTCGACCGCGCCCCCAAGGGCGGCGGCCTCGGCTTCTACGAGTGGGCCACCACCAAGCACGCCGGCAAGCCGATCATGATCGCCGAGTGGGGCGCCTACCACCGCATCGGCCAGACCACCGACAAGTCCGCCGTCTACAACAGCGTCCTGCCGCAGCTGGTCAAGCGGCCCGCCATCAAGGCGATCGTGCACTTCGACACGAAGGCCGACGACGAGGGCAACCGCGACATCAGCATCGACAGCACCAAGGCCGGCCTGGCCGCCTTCCAGAAGCTGGCCGCCAACCCGATCTTCAACGTGAAGCTCGGCTGACCTGATCCTCCCCTCAAGGAAAGCGCCGTCCGGTCCCCCGCCGGGCGGCGCTTTCCGCATTTCCCGGGCTGCCCGCCGAGCCCGGCGGCCGATGCCGGTCATCCGGCCAGGACGGTCTGCAGCCGTCGGGCCTCCCGGAACAACCGGGAGGTGCCGTTGCGGCCGGCCACCGCAGCCAGCTCCGGCATGTCGGCCCGGCCGTGGACGGCGCGCGCCACCTGGGTGGCCAGCGACAGCAGGTCGGGCAGGCCGCGCGGGGATTTCGGCAGTAACAGCGGCAGAGCGTGCAGGAGGACATCCCACACCGCGGCCGTGGCGCCGGCGCGGTGCGCGTCGGCCAGAGCCGGCACGACGCGGGTCAGTTTGATCAGACTGTCCGGACCGCACAGGTGGCCCAGCTCGGCGCCGAGGGCCGCGGCGAACGGCTCCGGCCCGGCGGCGAGGGTGAGGAACGCGTCGACGCCGGCCACCCGGTCCGCCTCGTGGCGCGCGGCCAGCGTGTACGCCAGGGCCAGCGTCATCGCCGGGCCGACCGGGCCGGTGCACTCGGCCAGCAGCGGCAACAGGTGGCCGCCGCCGCGCTGGTCCTGGTCGGCGAGACCGGCGAGGCCGACGAGCGCCCACGCCGCTGTCGCCTCCCGGTGGTGCGGCAGCACCATCGTCAGGATGTCGGTCTCCGCGATGGGGTCGGTGGCCCGGTGGCGGGGCAGCGCCGGCCGGTCCAGGGTGAGCAACCGCTCCTCCCACGGCAGGCCACCGGTGCGGGCGGGCCGCAGGGTGGCGAGCACCCGGGACGGCACCACGGTCCGGTCGTGGGCGGGACGCAGCGACTTCGAGCCGATCCGCTGCTTCAGGCGGGTGCTCACCGGGTCGGGCATGCCGCCCTCGGCCAGCCAGGCGGCGAACTGCCGGCCGGCGGGTGAGGTGAGCCGGGCCGCGCGTGCCGCCAGCGCCGGGTCGGCCTGCCGGGGCACCCGGAGCAGCGCCTGATGCAGGTCGAGCTGCCACGGCTGCCGGCCGTCGGCCTCGATGCGGGCGAGCCGCTCCAGCAGCACCGAAGCGTCGAGGCTGCCGTTGACGTGCGTGGGCGTGGCGAGCAGCAACGGCACCGGCGAGCGGGACAGTTCGACACCCACCTCGGCGATGCGGGCCGCCAGCACGGAGCCGGGGCCGCCGCGCTGGCCGGCCGTCAGGGCGGGGAGCATCCGTTGCCCCCGCCCGCCGAGGGCCCGGATCGCCTCGCCCAGGAGCACCAGGCGGTGCTGCGGCATCCAGGCCTGCTCGGTGAACTCGGGCCGGTCGAGGAGCGGTGCCAGCGCCTCGGCTAGGCCGCAGCCGCGCAGAGCGATGAGCGCGGCGAGCACCCGCTCCCACCGCAGCGCGGTCTCCTCGGCCATCAGGAGCACGATCTCCTCGCGCAACTCCGCGACCCCGCTGATCGGCGGCGGGACCTCGGCCACCGGAAGCACCGGTGGCAGGCCGGGGACGGCCGGCGCCGGCGCGACGGCGGGGACACCGAGCAGGTCGGCCGCGCGGGCGGGCAGGTCACCGGCGAGCGCGCCGGCGGCCTCGCCGAGGTCGGCGAGGGTGGCCGGGTCGAGCCGGTCCCGGTGCCGGCCGATCAGCGTGAGGGCTCGCTCCTGAATGTCCGGAGCGGGGTGGCCGAACGCGGCGGCCACGGTCCGCAGGATGTCGGCGGCCCGCTGGGGCTCGCGGCGCAGCACCCGCTCCAGCCAGGAGAGTTGTGCTCTGACCAGGGTTTTCTCGGTGCGCACCAGGGTGGCCGCGCTCACCTCGAGCAGGGTCCGCAGTTCCAGGCGGCCGGCGTCGTCGACGGCCCGCAGGGCACGCTGGGCCGGCCCGGCAACCGCGGACGGGGCGTCGGGCAGCAGCCGGGCGTAGTCCGGCGCATACGTCGCCAGCTCGTCGGTGGTGAGGGCGAGCGCCTCGTGCAGCAGGACGAACGGGCGCAGGGCGCTGGCCCGGTCGCCGCGGACGAGCCGGTCCACGGTCGCGTCCACGATCACCTTGCGTTCCAGCCGGCCCTCCGCGACCAGGTCCGCGATGACGCTGGGGAAGCGCGGCGTGGCGTCCCAGCTCCCGGTGCGGGGACTCAGGTGACCGACCGCGGCGTCGGCGCCCAGACCGTCGATCTCGAAGACGCCCGGGAGCAGCCGGTCCAGGAACGGGTCGCCGCGCAACCGCTGACGCAGTGACGGAACTGGCTGGTGGGCGCGCAGCAACTGGTTGAGCCAGCCGCGGACGAAACCCTCGGTGACCGGTGGGTCCGCCCCACCGGCCCGCAGCAGCGCGGCCGCGAACCGCCAGTCCTCGAACCAGACGTCGCGGACCGGGAGGCGCTCGGCCAGGCGGACACCGAGGTCGCCGAGCCAGGTCAGCTCCCGCGCCCGGGCGACCGTCAGGAACCGGTCCGGCGAGGTGCGGCTCCACGTCTGCATGCCGCGGCGGCCGAGCAGGGCCGCGGCCCGGGCGGCGGTCGGCATGCAGCCGATCACCGCGAGCGCCCACCCCGGGGTGGGGCTGATGTCGGAGCGCCACCACAGGTCCGTGTCGACGGCCCGGATGCCGGCCTCGACCGGTTTCGCCGCGGCCAGGCGCTCGTCCTCGGTCGCCGACAACAGCAGGCCGGCGATGCCGTCGAGGTCGCCCGCGCGGGCCGAGCGGTCGAGGGCCTGCCAGCTGAGTCTGCTGCTCATGCGCCCGCTCCCGTGGTCGCCAGCAGCCGTTTCGCCTCGTGGACCAGGCGGGAGCCGCCGGGGCGGGCGGCGGTCCCGGCGAGGCCGGGAATGTCGCCGGTCGCGCCGATCGTGACGGCCGCCTGGGTGCTCAGCGCGAGTAGGTCGGGCAGCGAACGGTGCCGGGCGGCGAGCAGCGCCGGCAGGGCGGCGGTGAGCAGCTCCCACACGGCGGCCGAGGCGCCCGCGCGGTGCGCGTCGGTCAGGGCCGGCACGAC
>NZ_JBEZZB010000102.1:0-39269 GCF_040638955.1 Actinoplanes sp. NPDC024001 | reverse complement strand
TCCATACCTACAATCACCATCGCGGACACACCGCGCTCAACGGCCTACCACCCGCCAGCCGCATCCCCAACCTCTCGGGTCAGTACAGCTAGCCGGGGCGGCCGTCTCCCGGCGCAGTCTCGCCGAGCCGCGGCCGACCGAGAAACCCTGCACCCAGCGGGCGGCCGAGTCGCGCCTGGTGCGGTCGGCGAGGTGGTACCAGTCCATCCGGCAGCGGGACCGGGTCACCTCCAGGACCCCGAACCCGTGCCCGTCGGTCTCCACCCAGCGCACATGCGGGTTGGTCGCCCGGATCAGCGAGGCGGCCAGCACGCTGAGCGGGCCGCCGGGCCGGGTCTTCAGGAAGTCGTTGATGTTGTCGCTGGTCACCGACGGCACGACGAACTCGGCGGCGGCCGGGTTCGTGATGCCGGTGTCCCGCGTGGTCAGCTCGTTCGCCCAGCTGGTGTGGATGTCGCCGGTGAGGAAGACGACGTCCTTCGTGCCACGGGCGCGCAGCGTGTCGACCAGGCGCTCGCGGTCGGCGTTGTAGCCGTCCCACTGGTCGACGTTGAGGACCACGCCGTTCTGCGGCACCCCGATCAGCTCGGCCAGCGGCGGCACCAGCCAGGCCGGCAGGGTCGCCACGTCGAGGCGGGAGATCATCACCGGGTTGCCGACCAGCTTCCAGATCGCGGTCGAGGAGACCAGCCCCTCGGTGAGCCAGGCCAGCTGGTCCGCGCCGGCGATGGTCCGGTCCTCGTCGTCGGCCGCGGTGCCGCCCTCCTGCTCCGACCGGTACGTCCGCAGGTCGAGCATGGACAGCTCGAACAGGTCGCCGTAGCGCAGCCGCCGGTAGATGGCGCCGTCCTCGGCCAGGCGCACCGGCATCCACTCCGCGTACGCCTGCCGGGAGGCCGCCACCCGGGCGCGGAAGTCGCCCTCGGCGCCCGGGGTGTGGTTCTCCGCGCCGTCGCTCCACATGTCGTTGGCGACCTCGTGGTCGTCCCAGGTGATGACCCACGGCACCGAGGCGTGCAGGGCGCGCAGGTCGGGGTCGGTCTTGTACTGCGCGTGGCGGATCCGGTAGTCGGCCAGGGTCAGCGTCTCGTGCGCCGGCTCGGTACGGCGAACCACACTGCCGCCGGCCGTGAAGTCGCCGGTGCCGTACTCGTACAGATAGTCGCCGAGGTGCACGACCAGGTTGAGGTCGCCGCGCTCGGCCAGGTGCCGGTAGGCCGCGAAGTATCCGGCCTCCCAGTTGGCGCAGCTCACCACCCCGGCGCGAAGCCGGGCGACCGCGTCGGTGGCGGCCGGGGCGGTCATCGTGCGTCCGGTCGGCGACCAGCCGCCGTCGTAGCCGAACCGGTACCAGTACGTCGTGGCCGGGCGCAGACCGGAGACCTCGACCTTGACGGTGTGGTCGCGCTCCGGGCCGGTGACGAAGGCGCCGCTCGCGGCCACCGAGACGAACTCCGCGTCGGTGGCGATCTGCCACTCGACGCTGATCCGCGGACCGGCGCCGGAGCCCGGGACGGCGTCCGGGGTCGGGGTGACGCGGGTCCACAGCAGGATGCCGCCGGGCAGGGGATCACCGGAGGCCACACCGTGCCGGAAAGCGGTCTCGGCCGCGGTGGCGGCCGAGGCCGCCGGAAGGGCGGCGCCGGCCCCGGCGGTCAGCCCGGCCAGCAGAACAGTACGGCGATCAAGCAGAGTCATGCATCTCTATGTATCAGCGGACCGCCACGCCGCGGTTCCCGTCAGACGGATATTCGACCGGCGTTCACCGAGATTGTCACGGCTGGACCTGCCGGATCCAACCGAGGATCCGGTCGTGCAGATCGGAGGGGACCGGGCGGGATCGGACAACGTGATCGTTGAGCGCCTCGAACAGCGCGGCGCTGAGGTAGGCCGTGAGCGGGATGTCGGCCGGGTCGAACTGCTCGACCAGGTCGGCCCGGGCCTGGGCGCAGGGCCACGGGTCGCCACAGCGCACGCAGTCCCACGAGGGGCGGACGAAACGGTGCTCGGTACGCGGCTGCAGCATCACGGCTCCCTTCGGCGTGTACTCAGCGTGAGCGGCCCCGGCGGCTAAATGCAAGGCTTGCAAATTCACATCGTGCAGATGAGTGCCGCGCTCCTGGTGCCGGCTGTCCGCCCCGGGCACACTGACCGAGATCTGACGGGGAGGATCGCTGTGAAGCGGAGCAGACCACCGAGTATCCGGCTGCGCCGGCTGGCCGCGGAGCTGAAACGCCTCCGGGTGGCGGCGGCCCTGCGGCAGGAGGAGGTGGCCGAGCAGACCGGGCTGGACGCCTCGTCGATCTACCGCATCGAGCGGGCCATGAACAAACCCCAGCGCCGCACCGTCACCACTCTGCTCGACCTCTACGGGGTGACCGATCCCGGACGCCGCGCCACCCTGCTCGACTGGCTCAAGGACCCCGGGCAGCAGACCTGGATCAAGGAGTTCACCCCCGAGCTGCCGGAGATCTACGGCGCCTACGTCGGTTTCGAGCACGAGGCGGAGAGCCTGCGCTGGACCGCGTCGATGTTCGTGCCCGCCCTGCTGCAGACCGAGGAGTACGCCCGGGCGCTGCTCAGCGAGGGCGCCAAGGTGGTGCCGACCGACGTGGCACAGCGCGCCACGGTGCGCATGCACCGGCAGAGCATCCTGTACCGGCCCATCCCGGCACGGCTGTGGGTGATCCTGGACGAGGCGGTCCTGCGGCGGGTCGTCGGCAGCCCGGAGCTCATGCACCGGCAACTGGACAAGCTCGTCGCGTCCGCCGGCCGGCCGAACATCCGGCTGCAGGTCGTTCCGTTCAGTGAGGGGGTGCACCTGGGCATGGAGGGCGACTTCGTGATGCTGGACTTCGCCGACCCCAACGATCCCCCGCTGGTCTACGCCGACGGGCTCGCCGGGGTCGCGCTGCGGGAGAAGGCCGAGGACGTGGCCAGGTTCGCCGCCATCTTCGACACCATCGCCGAGCACGCGCTGCCACCCGGCGAGTCCCGGACGATGATCGAGAGCGCGGCTCGTGCCCTGGTCTGAACCCCCCGTCGAGGTGCGGCTCTGGTCGGTCGCCGGTGAGGCGGAGGCCCTCGCCCTGGCCGGGCCCGGCGCGGAGGTGCACCACAGCCCGGAGGCGGTGCTGGCGGCGGGACCGGACACCCTGGTGATCGTGGCCGAGGGCGCGGTGCGTACCGCGGAGGATCTCGCCGTGCCCGGGCCGTTCCCGGCCCGCGTGGCCGCGCTGCTGTCCGGCGTCAAACCGCCGGCCGTCCTGGCCTTCGCCCGCGTGCCCGAGGGTTGCCTCGCGCTCGGCTCGGCCCGGCCGGTCCGGCTGGGCCGCCGCCGGGGCGCCCTGCAGGACCTCGGGCTGATCCTGGACGCGCCTCTCCCCTACGACCTGCTGGATCGGGTACGCCCCACCGGGCCGCCGCCGGATCCGCCCGGCCTGGACTGGCTCGACCTGCTGCCCGGCGATCCGGTCGCCGCGCTGGAGCGTTTCGTCACCGACTGGTACGCCGACGTCCCACCGGCCCTGGAACGGACCGAGCCCGGGGCGGGGCAGCCGGAGCCGTTGCGGGCGTTCCACCGGGTCGCCGCCGGGCGGCCCGAGGTGTACGGCACATCGCTGCGCGTCCTGGCCGAACCGGTGCCCACCGGCGGAGCGCTCCTGTTCGGCCAGGAGGGCGACGGCGTCTTCACGCTCTCCACCGGCTCCACGCCCGAGGGGGATCCGCCGGTCCACTACCACGGGCTCAGCGATCAGCCCCTGCGCGAGCGGGAGCGGCTGAGCGGATATCTGCTGCTCTCCACCCTCGCCCGGGCCGCGATGGACGGCTCGCCGGGTGGGATGGCCTTCGTCGACCGGGCCCAGGCCAAGCGGATCGTCGCCCCGCTGCGCCGGGTGCCGCTGCGGCCGATGCGCTGGCCGTGCGCGCGGTCGAGGCTCTACGCCGGTCCGGGCATCGTGGTGCTCGTCGGCGCCGACGAGGCGGACTGGCTGGAGGTCTACGTGGGCGCCCGGCACCGCTCGCTGCTGCGCCGGTTCCGCAAGCTGGGTCTGGACTGGGAGCGCTTCGACGGCTGAACCGTGGTGATTCCGGGTGCGGATCGCGCCCGGAATCACCACCGGGGGTCACTCGCTGATGGCGTCGATCAGGTCGCCGACCGGGCGGTCCGGCAGGGCGCGGGCCACATCGGCGACCGCGACGATGCCGACCAGTTGGTGGCCGTCGATCACCGGGAGGCGGCGCACCTTGTACTGGCTCATGGTGCGCAGGATCTCGGCCGCGTCGTCGTCGGCGCCGATCGTGATCGGCTTGCCGGAGGCCAGCTCCGCGGCGGTGATGTCAGCGGGGTTGCGGCCCTTGGCGAGCGCCTTCACGACGATGTCGCGGTCGGTGAGCATGCCGTGCAGCCGGTTGTCCTCACCACAGATGGGCAGCGAGCCCACGTTGAGGTCGGCCATCTTCCGGGCGGCCTCCGCGAGGGACTCCTTCTCGCCGACGCAGGTGACATCCCGGCTCATGATCTCGCGGGCGGTCGTCATGACTGGTGACTCCTTCCATGTCGTCACAGTGTCGTAACTGGACGTACCCGCTTCAGACCGTCGCAATCGTCGATGCCACCTCGTCCACCAATTCGCGGGCCAGGAAGCCGATCCGGCCGTACCGGGGGGCCAGGCGGCGGCCGCTCATCGCGTGCACGTAGGCGGCCCAGCACGCGGCCTGTGCCGGGTCGGCGCCCCGGCCCAGCAGGCCGGCCACGATGCCGGCCCGTACGTCGCCGCTGCCGGACGTGCCCAGGCCGGCGTCGCCGCTCTCCTCCCGCCAGGTGCCGCCGCCGGGCTCGGCGATGTGGCCGTAGAGCGAGACCACCGCCCGGTGCCGCTCGGCCAGCTCCCGCGCCGCGCCCGCCAGATCGTCACCGGGATCGCGGCCGAGCAGGTGCTCCGCCTCGGCCAGGTTGGGCGTGAGCACGGCCCGGGTCTGGCGCAGCAGACCGGCGTCCTTGCTGAGCGCGCCGAGGGCATAGGCGTCGAGCACCACCGCGGCCTCCGGCCCGGCGGCGCCGAGCACCTCCCGCATCAGCCGGGTGGTGTGCTCGATGTCGTCCAGGCCGGGCCCGAGCGCGATCACGTCCGCCGCGCGGGCCAGGTCCAGCACCTCGCCGGGGGTGTCGCCGTCCGGGGGCAGGCCGACCACCTTGGCCTCGGGCACCGCGATGCTCAGCGCCACCGCCGACTCCGCGGCGACGGCCAGCTGCAGGCGGCCCGCCCCGGCGCGCAGCGCGGCCACCCCGGCCAGCAGAACCGCGCCGGGCGTGCACCGGGCGCCGCCGACCACCAGCACCGTGCCCCGCGACTCCTTGTCGCCCTGCGGGTCGGGCAGCGCCCAGTCCCGCAGCAGTCCCGGGGTGACGACGCGCGGCTCAGACCGGCTCTTCATTGACGTCCTCCTGCCGGGTCGGCGGGGTGTCCTCGTGATGCAGGTGCTCCACCGAGTTGAAGAGCTCCGGCTCGAGCCCGTCGCCGGAGCGCCGCCAGCTGCTCACCGAGCAGTTCGCGACGGTCGTCTCGTGCGCCAGCGCCATCAGCCGCTGCTCGTCGAGGCCCTCGGCGAGGTAACGCACCATCAGCACGGTCGCCTCGTGCGCGAAGAGCACGACCCGCTCGCCCGGGTGGTCCTGACGGATCTCGCGCAGCAGCGCCCGCAGCCGCAGCAGCACGTCGGCCCAGGACTCGCCGCCCGGTGGGCGGTAGTAGAACTTGCCCAGCCGGGCCCGCCGCTTCGCCTCCTCCGGCAGCCGGACCTCCACGCCCCGGGCGGTGTGCAGGTCGAGGATGCCCAGCTCCCGGTCGCGCAGCCGCTCGTCGACGATCATCTCGACGCCGGTGTCGGCCAGGGCGATCTCCGCCGTCTGCCGGGTCCGCAGGTACGGCGAGACGATCGCCAGGCGCGGCTTCTGCTTGGCCAGGAACCGGCCGACCGCCTCGGCCTGCTCCTGGCCCAGGTCGGAGAGGGGTACGTCGGCATCCCGCTCCGGGATGTCGATCAACTCGGCACCGCCGGTCTCGGCTTCCTGGGCGGTGACGTTGCCGGTGCTCAACCCGTGCCGGACGACCGCGAGCCACTCCAGTTGCTCCATACGTCCGGCCTTACCCCGGGACGGGCCGGGTAATTCACTCATCGCGGCGGCCCGGCAGCCGATGAGCGAAACATGCCCTTTCTGAGTTTCCGCGGCCGGTCGGACGCTCCGGCCGCAGTGGCTCTCGGCCTGTTCGTCCTCCTGCTCGGCTGGTTCGCCGTGGGACTGTTCCACGTGTGGCCGTACCCGGTGATCGGCTGGCTGCCGCTGCCCGTGCTGTCGGTGATCACCGTCTACGAATGCGTGCGGACCGCCCGCAGCACCGAGCTCGACGCGGCCACCCGCAGCTTCTGGGCAAGCCTCGGCGCCGCCTGCACGATCCTGCTGCCCGGCACCCTCAGCGCCATGTACGACGCGTTCCACGGCCCGGTCGTCTCCCAGCAGCTCAGCATGCGCACCCAGCTGATCTTCGGCAGTGCCCTGGTCGTGGTGCTCTGGGCGCTGTTGCGGCTGCCGACCTGGCAGCGCACTCGTGGCGACTGGCTGCGGTTCGTGCTGGACACCGGCATCGTCCTGCTGACCGGCGGTGTGCTGGCCTGGCACTTCTGGATCAGCCGGATCGACTTCTCCGAGGCCCCGAACGCCACCCCACGATCGCTCGTAGTGATCATGACCGTCTCGGCGATCTCCCTGATCGCTTTCGTGAAGGTGGCGTTCGCCGGCGCCGGGCGACTGGACCGGGGCGCGGTGCACCTGTTGTCCGCCGGGGTCGCCCTGGCCGCCTCGACCGCGGTGGTGGCGCCGTTCATCGTCGACAAGCCGCACCTGTCGACGAGCCTGCTCGCGTTCCCGATGTCGCAGATGACCGCGATGTTCGCGGCCCGGCGGCAGCGGCTCAACAAGACCACCCCGGAGGCCGAACGGCCCGGGCGGCGGTTCAGCATGGCCCCGTACCTGGCGATCGCGCTGCTCTACGCGGTGCTGCTCGAGGTCGAGCTGCCCCGCGGCGGCGACGAGGCGACGATGGCGCTCTCGGTCACCGCGCTGACCGTGCTGGTCGTGCTGCGCCAGCTCACCACGCTGCGCGACAACGCCGGGCTGCTGGACACCGTCGACGCCAACCTGGCCCAGCTGCGGGAGTACCAGAAGCAGCTGGACCACCAGGTCACCCATGACGCGCTCACCGGCATCGGCAACCGCTCGGCGTACGCCGAGGAGATCTCCGCCCGGCTGGCCGGCGGCGAACCGTTCGTGGTCGCCCTGCTGGACCTGGACGACTTCAAGGTGATCAACGACCGGTACGGGCACAACACCGGCGACGCCCTGCTGCAGACGATCAGCCGCCGCCTGCGGGAGCGGCTGCGCGCCGAGGACACCGTGGCCCGCCTCGGCGGCGACGAGTTCACCCTGCTGCTGCCCGGCCTGAGCGCCGACGAGACCGAGGCGCTGCTGCGTGAGCTGCTGGCCGAGGTGCAGTGCCCGGTGCTGGTCGGCGGGCACGAGATGGTGCCCCGGATCAGCGTCGGCGTCACCGCCAGCAGCCCCGACGACACCGCCGGTGAGCTGCTGCGCCGCGCCGACGTGGCGATGTACGCCGCCAAGCGGAACGGCGGCGGCCGGTGGACCTGGTTCGACCCGATCATGGACCAGCTCGCCGACAGCGACGCCCGGCTCGGCTCCGACCTGCGCCAGGCGATCGTCCGCGACGAGCTGTTCCTGGTCTACCAGCCGATCGTCGAGCTGCCGCACGGCCGGCTCTCCGGGGTGGAGGCGCTGGTCCGCTGGCGCCACCCGGAGCACGGGCTGGTGTCCCCGGCGGTCTTCATCCCGCTGGCCGAGCGCAACGGCCAGATCGTCGAACTCGGCCGCTGGATCCTCGAACAAGTGATTCAGCAGACGGCACGCTGGCAGCGCGAGTACGGCGCCGACGCGCCCGCCAAGGTCAGCGTGAACGTGTCCGCCCGGCAGCTGAACGAGCCGGGGTTCCCCGCCGAGATGGAGGCGCTGCTGTCGGCCGCCGGGCTGGACCCGGCCCGGCTGGTGGTCGAGGTCACCGAGACCGCGGTGCTCGGCACCGGGGTCGCCCTGGACGTGGTGCGCCGGCTGCACGAGCTGGGCCTGAGCATCGCGCTGGACGACTTCGGCACCGGCCAGTCGTCACTGAGCCTGCTGGTCGACTGCCCGGTCACCTGGCTGAAGGTGGACAAGTCGTTCGTCGACGGCGTGACCTCGCAGAGCCCGCAGGCGGTGATCGTCGACGGGCTGATCGGGATCACCCGCGGGCTGCGCATCCAGGCGGTCGCCGAGGGCGTGGAGACCGCCGAGCAGGCCGAGCGCCTGCACCAGGCCGGTTACCGATTCGCCCAGGGGTATCACTTCGCGCGCCCGATGCCTGCTTCCGACGTCGAGCTGCTGCTCAGCATGCGGGAAACTCGACAAAGTCAACTGACTTAGTCAGAATTCCCGGCATGGATCCGATCATGGCGCTCGCCGGTCTGGGAGTCGGCATCATCGTCGGCCTGACCGGTATGGGTGGGGGCGCACTGATGACCCCGATTCTGGTGCTTCTGTTCGGTGTGCACCCGGTCGCCGCCATCTCCAGTGACCTCGCCGCCAGCGCCATCATGAAGCCGTTCGGCGGCTACGTGCACGCCCGGCGCGGCACGGTGAACTGGAAACTGGTCCTCTGGCTGTGCGTCGGCAGCGTGCCCAGCGCCTTCCTCGGCGTCCTGCTGCTGCGGCTCTTCGGCAGCGACGAGAGCGTCCAGCACGCGGTGAAGATCGCGCTCGGCGCGGCGCTGCTGCTGGCGGCCGGCGGCATGCTGCTCAAGGCCTGGACCAGCCGCCGCAACGGCGACGGCCCGGCCGCCGAGATCATCGTGAAGCCGCTGCCCACGATCCTGATCGGGGTCATGGGCGGCATCGTGGTCGGTCTCACCTCGGTCGGCTCCGGCTCGCTGATCATCGTGGCGCTGCTCGCGCTCTACCCGAAGCTGCGCGCCAACGACCTGGTCGGCACCGACCTGATCCAGGCCGTCCCGCTGGTCACCGCGGCCGCCCTGGGCCACGCCTTCTTCGGCGACCTGCACCTGGACATCGCCGGCGCGGTGATCCTCGGATCCATCCCGGGCGTGCTGATCGGCTCCCGGATCTCCTCGCGCGCCCCCGGCGGCCTGGTCCGTGCCGCCCTGGTGATCGTGCTGCTGGCCAGCGCCCTCAAGCTGTTCGACCTGCCCACCCTGGTGGTCGGCGTGGTCACCGGCGTCGCGATCCTGGTCGCCGTCGGCATCGGGGTGACCGGCCGCCTGCGCCGGCCCCCGTCCGGCTCGCCGGCCGAACGCGAGAAGGAAGCCGCTCAAGCCTGACCCCGACCGGCCGATCTGATGTCGGTCAAGGACGGGGAAAGGGTCGGATGAACGTACGGCAGAAGCTGCTGGGCGGATACCTGCTGGTGGCGCTGATGGTGGCGGCCACCGCGCTGATCGCCTGGCAGGCCGACAACGCCTCGGCCGAGAGGGCCGCGGCGCAGGAGGCTGCCCGGGTCGCCCGGGGCATCGCCAAGGACATCGCGCACGGCCTGCCGGTGGCGGGCGGTGCGGTGGTCACCCCGCTGTACTACAGCCCAGCCGCCCTCGACAGCTACCTGCAGCGGCTGCACACCACGCAGCACCGCGACGTGGTCGTGGTCAACCAGGGCCAGTACATCCTCGGTGACGTGATCGCCGAGAACGTCGGCTCGTCCTTCGATCACGATTCCGGCGACGAGGTCGGCCGGACCATCGCCGACGGCGAGCCCCGCGTCTTCGTCGAGACCAGCGAGGACTACCCGGACGGCATCAAGCAGGTCGTAGTGCCGATCGACAACCGCAGCGGCCTGACCATCGGCGCGGTCATCCTGGAGTACACCCCGCTCTACGACGCGATGATGGCCAGCGCGCGGCAGGCCCGGACGATCATTCTGTCCAGCGCCAGCGTCGCGATGCTGCTCGTGCTGGCGCTCGGCTTCGTGCTGGCCCGCTCGGTCACCCGGCGGATCACGTCGCTCACCACGGCGGTGCGGGTGATCCGCTCCGGCGACTACTCGCACCGGGTGCCGCCCACCGGGCGCGACGAGATCGGCAAGCTGGCCGTGGCCGTCAACTCGATGGCCGAGAAGCTGGAACGCTCGACCAAGGAGATCCTGGCCAAGGAGTACACCGACAGCATCCTGGCCAACGCCGGCGAGGGCATCTGCGGGGTCGACGCCACGGGCCGGATCGCGTTCGCCAACGAGGCCGCCGGCCGGATCACCGGGCTCGGCGTCGACGGGCTGCTGCGGCGCGAAGCCGTGTTGGTGCTCGGGTCGCTCGCCGCCGGCACCACCGAGGAACTGCTGCAACGGCCGGACGGCACCGCGGTCCGGGTCGAGTACACGGTCAGCCTGATCGAGAAGATGGGCGCGGTCATCGTGCTGCGCGACGTCAGCCGGCAGCGCGCCCTCGAGTACGACCTGCGCCACCAGGCCCTGCACGACGGGCTCACCGGGCTGCCCAACCGCAAACTGCTGCTGGACCGGCTGGAGCACGCCCTCGTCCGGTCCCGGGCGTCCGGCGAGCAGATCGCCCTGCTCTACCTCGACCTGGACGGCTTCAAGCGGGTCAACGACAGCCTCGGGCACAACGCCGGGGACCTGCTGCTGCGTACCGCGGCCGAGCGGCTGACCGCGGTGCTGCGCCCGCACGACACCGTCGCCCGGCTCGGCGGCGACGAGTTCGCCGTGCTGCTGGAGGGCGCCTCCCCGCCGGTCGTCGAGGCGCTCTCGACGGCCTGCCTGGCGGCCCTCGCCGAACCGTTCGTGGTGCACGGCCGTGAGGCGCTGGTCACCGTGAGCGTCGGCGTGGTGCCCGACGCGGCCCGCTACGCCGACGCCGACGAGGTGGTCCGCAACGCCGACGTCGCCATGTACGCCGCCAAGGACCAGGGCAAGAACCGCTACCTGATCTTCGAGAACCGGATGCACGAGCAACTGCTCAGCCGCCTGGACCAGGAGGCCCGGCTGCGCGCGGCGGTGCACCGCGGCGAGCTGCGGGTGCACCTGCAACCCGTGGTCAACGTGCCGGAGAACCGGATGCACGGGGTGGAGGCGCTGGTCCGCTGGGAGGACCCGGAGCGTGGCCTGCAGCCGCCGGGCACCTTCATCCCGCTCGCCGAGGAGACCGGCATGATCGTCGAGATCGACCGGTGGATCCTGCGGGAGGCGTGCCACGCCGTACGGCAGTGGCAGCTGCACAGCCCGCAGACCGCGCCGGACTGGGTGAGCGTGAACCTCTCCGCCGCCCACCTGGAGCTGGCCGACCTCACCGACCAGGTCGCCTATGCCCTGGCCGCCACCGGCCTGCCCCCGCAGAGCCTGGTGCTGGAGCTGACCGAGACGGTGCTGATGCGCGACGTGGCGGTCACCTCGGCCCGCCTCCAGGAGCTGCGCGAACTCGGTGTGAAGATCGCCATCGACGACTTCGGCACCGGGTACTCCTCGCTCGGCTACCTGCGCGACATCCCGGTCGACGTGCTCAAGATCGACCGCTCGTTCATCACCGGCCTGGTCGGCAACGGCCGCCAGCAGGAGCTGGTCAGCGCGGTGATGCAGCTCGGGCACACGCTGGGCCTGCGGGTGGTCGCCGAGGGCGTCGAGGACGCCGACCAGCTGGCGCTGCTCACGGTGATGGGCTGCAAGTTCGCCCAGGGCTACCACCTGGGCCGCCCGGAGCCGGTCGGCTCCCTCTACGGGCGCCTCGTGGCGGCATGAGGAACGGCCACCGCCCACCCGGGCTGATCGGGTGAGCGGTGGCCGCGTATCAGGCCCTACCGGGGTCTCAGCTCTGGACGAAGACCGAGACGGTGCGGGCGGGGACGGTGAACGTGCCGGTCGCCGGGGCGAACGACGCGGTCCGGGTGGCCGGGTCGGCCGAGGACTGCTGGACCGGGTGCAGCGCCACCTTCTTGCCGGCGAGCGCGGGCACCGTCTGGGTGGCCGCCGCCGGGGTGGCGTTGAAGACCACCGTCACCGACTTCCACTTCTGATCGAGGCCGCGGCCGTCGATCGTCATGGTGATGACGCCGGCCGTCTCCTTCGCCCCGGACAGCGGGAACGACAGGCGCTGCTGCACCTGGGCCCCGGTGGCCAGGCCGAAGACCGGCGACGACTTGCGGATCCGCAGCAGCTCCCGGTAACGCTGGTCGGTCGCCTCGATCGTGGCGCAGTCCGGCACCAGGGCCGGGTCGGCCAGCAGCGGCTTGGCGTACGGGTACTTGGCCTCGTTGTCCGCCTTCGGCGGCAGGCCCTTGCCGAAGCCGTTGCCCTCGGCGCAGTCCCACTCGATCTCGTTGAACCAGTCACCCGAGTTGTACGAGTTGCGGTCCAGCGACTTCGACCGCAGCCGCTCGCTGCCGGTGGTCACGAAACCCACGCCCTGCCCGAGGACCGTGGTGGCCAGCGCCACCGACTGGGCCCGTGCCCGGTCCGCAGCCGTGGTGGCCTGCGGCAACTTGTACGCCAGCGAGTCGAACAGGATCTCGTTGTCGTGCGCGTCGACGTAGGTGATCGCCTCGCCCGGCGCCGCGTTGTAGCCGGCCGGCGAGCCGTTGTAGTCGACCTGCGAGCCGGTGACGACCTTGCCGGAGGAGTCGGTGAAGGAGTAGCCGGCCAGGTTGCCGGTGAGTCCCACCTTGATCAGGTCCTGGTAGTGCAGCAGGCGCGCCTTCTGCTGCTCCTCGGTCCCGTTCACCGCGTCGCCGTTGGGGGCGCCGGCCAGGCCGGACGCGAAGCCCTGGATCCGCGGGTTCTCGTCGAACGGGCCACCACCGCGGACCGCGTCCCGCAGGCGGTCGTTGAACGTGCCGATCCCGGTGCCGGCCAGCTCGGTCTGGGACGCCTGCACGAAGCGGGCGTTGTTCGCCACCTCGCCGAAGTTCCAGCCTTCGCCGTACACATAGATGTTCTTGCCGTCGACGCCGTCACGCGCCAGCGTGAGCTTGTCCAGGGCCTTGCGCACCGCCAGGATGTTCTCCTTCGGGTGGTGGCCCATCAGGTCGAAGCGGAACCCGTCGACCTTGTAGGCCTTCGCCCAGGTGACGATCGACTCGACCACCAGCTTGCCCATCATCGCGTTCTCCGGCGCGGTGTTGGAGCAGCAGGTCGAGTTGGCGACCGAGCCGTCCTCGAGCAGCCGGTGGTAGTAGCCGGGGACGATCTGGTCGAGCACCGACTTGGCGTCGGTGCCGGCGGCCGACGTGTGGTTGTAGACGACGTCCATCACCACGCGCAGCCCGGCGTTGTTGACCCCGGCGACCATGGACCGGAACTCCTTGGCGCGGTTCGCGGGATCGACCGCGTAGCCGCCCTCGGCAACCGTGTAGTGCAGCGGGTCGTAACCCCAGTTGTAGCCGTCGGTGGCGGCGACCTTCTCGACACAGGCCTGCTGCTGGTCCGAGTCCGGCGGGAACGACGCCAGGTCGCACGGCGGCTGCTGCTGGTCGGCCCGCTTCTCCGGGATGGTGGCGAAATCGAAGGCCGGCAGCAGGTGCAGGTGGGTCACGCCGGCTTCGGCCAGCCCGGCCAGGTGTTTCATGCCCTTCGATTCGGTACGGGTGAAAGCACTGAACGTGCCGCGCTCGGCCACCGGCACCGTGCTGTCGGCGATCGAGAAGTCCCGGACCGACAGCTCCGAGATCTGGATCTTCGCCGGGGCGGTGGCGGCCGGCTTGCGCAGCCGGTCCCAGCCGGCCGGCTTCTGCGCCGCCTCGTCCAGGCTGACGAACTGGCTGCGGGTGGAGTCCGCGGCCAGCGCCACCGAGTAGGGGTCGGTGACCGACGCCGTGACCACCTTCTGCGCGGCCGGCTGCCACGCGGTGACCCGGAACTTGTAGAACTTGCCGGTCCACCGGCCCTTGGCCGACCAGACGCCGGTCCGGTCGTCGCGGGTCATCGGCTTGACCGTCGGCGTCGCCGAGGTCGCCGTGTCGTAGACCTCCAGCTCGACCTTCTGCGCGGTCGGCGCCCAGACGGCCACGCCGTCCTTGACCGGGCCGAGCGTCGCGCCGGTGGCCTTCGCGTAGACGTCGTCGAGCACACCCGCGGTCTGCACGCCGGTGGCGGCGAGCAGCTTGCCCTTGGCGTCCCGCTCGGTCACCACGACCTGGCCGCGCAGGATGTCGGCGACGTTCCTGGCGCCGGTCGTGAAGGCGCCGTACTGCCACAGGTGCGGGAACTTCTCGCGCTGGGCCTCGGTGAGACCGTTGCGCTGGGCGGCGAGCCGGACGCTCTGGTACGTGCCGGTCAGCTCGCCGCCGGCGACGCCGATCCCACCGTTCGGGGCGTAAACCAGGTCGTAGACCTTGCCGTCGGTGCCCGCGCCGACCGGCTCCAGGGTGCTGCCGGTGCCGGTCTTCCAGGCCACCGTGCCGCGGTCGATCCAGACCGCCCGCGACTTGGCCACGTCGATCTCGCCGGCCCCGTCGACGGTCTTCACCAGCGGCAGCAGGCGGGTCTCCTGACCGCCCAGCAGCCACACCTCACGGCCGGCCTTGCCGAAGTCGAGCGACTGGTCGGTGGGCAGGTCCTTGGTGTCACCGCTGTGGATGATGTAGCTGAGCGAGGGTGCGCCCTCCTTCAGCGGCACCTCGAAGACCGCGCCGTACGAGTCGATCCGCGCCGGAGCGAGCGGGCTCGCCCAGTCGGTCGGGTTCGCGGCGCCCTCCCAGACGTGCAGGCCCCAGCCGTCGTAGTTGCCGTCGGCCTTGCGCCAGTGGATGACCGCCTTGTTCGGGTCCTGCGCCGGGTCCGGCTCGCCGGTGGCGGCCTGCCGCGTCGGGTAGACCTTGGCGTCGCCCTGCTTGAGCCAGATCTCCGGGTTCTCGGTGACGTTGATCGTACGGTCGGCGTCGGTGTCCTTGTTGCCGTTCTTGTCGACGACGATGAAACCGACGCTCTTCGCGCCCGGCTTGAGCTTCACGTAGGCGAAGCGGCCGTAGGAGTCCTCGCCCACGAACGGCTGCCCGGTGGGCCAGGTGGTGGTCATCGACTCGTCGACGTCGCCCCAGACGTACAGGCCCTGGTCCTCGTAGCCGCCCTCGGGCCGCTGGTAGTGCACGACCGCGTAGCCGGCGCTGGAGGTGGCCTCCGGCGTGCCGACGGTGATGTTCGTGGTGGACGAGCCGAGCCGGCCCTTGCTGTCGCGCACCACTGCCTTGTACCGCACCGCGGTGTTGCCGGCCAGCCCGGTCAGGTCGTGGTAGACCCGGTAGGGCGCCTTGTCGGCGGTGCCGAGCAGCTGCCACGGACCGTTCCCGGCCTGCGCGGCGAAGGTGACCGTGGACAGCGGGTCGCCGGTGACCTCGGCGGTCAGCTCGGTGCGGGTGGCCGGCTTCTCCGGGGCCTTGAGCGTGACAGTCGGGCCCGCGGTGGCGGCCGGGATCGCTCCACCCCGGTACACCACGGAGGACAGCGCCGGAACCGTGATCGTGATCTTGCCGTCGGCGGGCGTGACCGCATTGGTGGCGCCGTAGACGCCGGTGAAGGCGGCAGCCGTGGAGACCGGGAACGTGACGGTCTGCGCCGTGGTGGCGTTGTTGACCGCCACGACGTACTCCGCGCGGGTCCGCTGGTCGATCCGGGACGCCGCGAAGACGCCCTGGCCCTCGGCCGCGTACCGGGTGACCTGCACGCCGTTGGTCAGCGTGGGATGCGCCTTGCGGAGCTTGGCCAGGTCGGCGATGGTCCGGTAGAGCGGGTGCGCGGTGTTGTAGTTGTCCACCGCGTGGGTGCGGTCGGTGCCGATCAGGTCGTCGTCCAGGTAATCCGCGCTCTTGCTGGCGAACAGGTCCTGGCGGGCGTCCTTGTCGCCGCCCGGCCCGGTGAAGCCCTGCTCGTCACCGGAGTAGACGACCGGCTGGCCGCGGGTGAGGAACATCAGCTCGTGCGCCAGCTGGTCGCGCTTGAGCTGTGTCTCCGCGGTTGCCGCGGCGGCGATGAACGAGCCGATCCGGCCCATGTCGTGGTTGCCGAGGAAGGTCGGCAGCCGGTCCGCGCCGGTGTCCCGGGCCGTGTAGAGGTCGTCCTTGGCGTACATGCCGGAGAGCGCGTTCGCCGGGCTGTTGCCGGTGACGAAGCCGCGCGCCGCCTCCTGGAACGAGAAGTCCAGGGTGGCCGGCAGGTTGCCGCGCCGCACGTAGGCGGACTGGATCTCCTGGTCGGCGCTGTAGACCTCGCCGAACATGAAGAAGTCCTTGCCGCCGGCTTTCTGGATCGCCGGCGCCCACTGCTGCCAGAACTCCAGGTTGGAGTGCTTGACGGTGTCCAGCCGGTAGCCGTCGATCCCGGTGTCCTTGATCCAGTCGGCGTAGATCTTGGTCATGCCGCGGACCACCTCGGGACGCTCGGTGAAGAGGTCGTCGAGGCCGTAGAAGTCGCCGTACTCGCTGTTCTCCCCGGCGAAGGTGGAGTCGCCCCGGTTGTGGTACATGTTCACGTCGTTCAGCCACGCCGGCACCTTGGCCTTGGCGTCGGCCGGGTTGGCGAACGTCGGGGTGTACGGGTACGACGTGGCGTCGGTCGCCGGGAACCGGCTGGAGGTCGCGTAGTTGCGGTCCTCGAAGGGCTGCCCGTCGGTGTCCGTGTACGGCGAGGTCGCCTTGTCGATGTAGGTGTACTTGTCCTCGGCGTACTTGATCACGTCAGCGGTGTGGTTGACGATGATGTCGAGGTAGATCTTCATGCCTCGCTGGTGCGCGAGCTTGACCAGCTTCTTCAGGTCGGCGTTGGTGCCGAAGTGCGGGTCGACCTGGGTGAAGTCGGTGATCCAGTAACCGTGGTAGCCGGCCGAGACGTCGCTGCCGGCGCCCTGCACCGGGCGGTTCTTGAAGACCGGGGCGAGCCAGATCGCGGTGGTGCCGAGCCCCTGGATGTAGTCCAGGCGCTCCATCACGCCCTTGAGGTCGCCGCCGTGGTAGAAGCCCTTGTCAGCCGGGTCGTACCCGGTGGCGAGGCGGTCGCCGGCGAGCCCGCCCTTGTCGTTGCCGGTGTCGCCGTTGGCGAACCGGTCCGGCAGGACGAAGTAGAACTGCTCGTTCTTGCTGGGCTCGTCCGAGCCCCACTGGGCCATCACGGCCGCGCTCGGCTCGGCCGGCGCGGCAGCCGCGGGGGCGGACGCCGCCGGCACGGCGATCAGAGGCAGAAAAAGGCTGAGCAGTGCGGCGCCCAGCCTGCGGTGACGATGTAACGGTTTGTCCGGTGCCACAGTGGTGCACCCTTCCGATTCGGTGGTATCGGGGAATCAAGAAGACTTGAGGCCGTTCGAGGGCACGCCATCGAGAGATCGGCCTGTATCGTCGCTGTTGCCGGGACGTTAGCAAGGACTTCCATAGAATGGAAGACCTTTCAGTACCATGCCTACCTGACAACCGACCAACTAGAGTGAGAACCATGCGTGCGCGAATGGCCGACATCGCCAAACAGGCTCAAGTCAGTGAGGCGACGGTGTCGCGTGTCATCAACGACCGCCCCGGCGTCTCAGCGGAAACCCGGCAGGCGGTTCTCACCGCACTCGACGTCCTCGGTTACGAACGACCGGAACGCTTGCGCAAGCGCAGCGCCGGGCTCGTCGGCCTGGTGGTCCCCGAGCTCGACAACCCGATCTTCCCGGCCTTCGCCCAGGTGATCGAGTCGACCCTGGCCCAGCACGGTTACACGCCGGTGCTGTGCACCCAGTCCCCCGGCGGCGTCACCGAGGACGAATACGTCGAGATGCTGCTCGACCGGCAGGTCTCCGGCATCGTCTTCATCTCCTCGCTCTCCGCCGACACCACCTCGGACCGCTCCCGCTATCAGCGGCTGCTCGACCGCCCGCTGCCGATCGTGCTGGTCAACGGCTATGCGGCGGGCCTCGAGGCGCCCTTCGTCTCGTGCGACGACCGGCTCGCCGGCGATATGGCGGTCACCCACCTGGTCGCGCTGGGGCACCGCCGGATCGGCCTGATCTCCGGCCCCAACCGCTTCATCAACACCCAGCGCAAGCTGGAGGGTTACCGCACCGCCATGCGCCGCGAGCTGGGCGCCTCCGACGCCGAGCTGGACGACTGGACCTCGCTGACGCTGTTCGGCGTCGAGGGCGGCGAGGTGGCCGCGGAACGACTGCTCGCCCGGGGCGTCACCGGCATGATCTGCGCCTCCGACATGATGGCGCTGGGCGCGATCCGGGCGGCCCGGCGGCGCGGCCTGCGCGTGCCGGAGGACGTGTCGGTCATCGGCTTCGACGACTCGGCGCTGATCCCGTTCACCGACCCGCCGCTGACCACGCTGCGCCAGCCGGTGACCTCGATGGCGGTGGCGGCCGTGCGGTCGCTGGTCGACGAGATCAACGGGCATGGCGCTCCGCACTCGGAGTATCTGTTCCACCCCGAGCTGGTGGTTCGCAACTCGACGGCGATCGCTCCGGTTCGCACCGGGGTGCCGGTCGCCACACCCGCCGCCTGAAAGACATCGACGATGGGCGGCCGCATACGGCCGCCCATCGTGAGAGCGCTATCCGACGACCACGAAAAGGCGCCCCGTCACATTTCGACGGGGCGCCTTTTCGCGCATTTCGCAAAGCACTGGGCGAAGTCCGGGCACATATAGCGCCCGAACTTCACACGGCTGGGTTCAGCCCTTCGTGCCGCCCGCGGTGAGGCCGGAGACGAGATGTTTCTGGGCGAAGAGGAATACGATTCCGGCCGGGATCGTCACCAGGACGGCGGCCGCGGTCAGGTATTCCCACTGCGCATTGAACTGGGGCACGAACTGCTGGAGGCCGTACGCCAGGGTGAATTTGTCGTCGGTCTGCGTGAAGGCCGACGCGTAGGCCACCTCGCCCCAGGCGGTGAGGAAGGCGTAGAAGCCGGTCACCGCGATAGCCGGCCGGGCGAGCGGCAGGATGACCCGCCAGAACGTCCGGAACGGGCCGCACCCGTCCAGCGACGCCGCCTCGTCCAGCGAGGTCGGGATCGAGTCGAAGTACCCCTTCAGCATCCAGGCGCAGAACGGCACGGCAATCGTCAGGTACGCGATCATCAGCGCCGGCAGGGTGTTGATCAGTCCCAGGTTCGCCATGATCGTGTAGATCGGGACGATCAGGATCGACACCGGGAACATCTGGGTGATCAGGAAAACCAGCATCAGCGACCGGCGGCCCGGGAAGTTGAACCGGGACAGCGCGTAACCGGTGGTCGCGGAGAAGAAGATGCCGACCACCATGGTCAGGCTCGCCACGATCACCGAGTTCAGGAACCAGGTGGGGAAACTGGTCTCGAACAGCACGTACCGGTAGTTGGCGAGGGTCGGGTCCTTGAACAGGGTGACCTCGGTGCTCTGCACGGCATAACCGGGCTTGAACGAGGAGAGCACCACCCAGGCGATCGGGCCGACCGCGATCAGCGAGGCCAGGATGAGCGTGCCGTGCAGCGCGATCGACGCGCCGACACTGCGCCGGCCGCGCCGCGGCTTGTTGATCCGGGCCGGTCCCGAGGTCGCCGGAACAGCCGTGACCGGCGGAGTCGTGGTCATCTGGGCCATGTCACCAAACCTCGCCTTGCTTGCGCAGCGCCCGCCGGTAGAACACCGAGAAGATGAGCAGGATCGACAGGATCAGCACGCCGTACGTGGAGGCGAGCGAGTAGTTCCGGATGCCCTCGAAGGCCGCCCGGAAGGCGCCGGTCACCAGGATCTCGGTCTGCCCGGCCGGCTGCCCCTCGGTGGTCAGGAAGATGATCGGGAACATGTTGAAGGTCCAGATCGTGCCGAGCAGGACCACGGTCATGCTGACCGGCCGCAGACCCGGCAGGGTGATCGCGCGGAACCGCTGCCACGGCGTCGCGCCGTCGATCTCGGCCGACTCGTAGAGCTCCTCGGGGATGCTCTGCAGGCCGCCGAGCAGGGCCACCATCATGAACGGCACGCCCAGCCAGATGTTGGTGATGATCGCGACGAACAGCGCGCTCCACTTGTTCGAGAACCAGGCGACCGAGTCGATGCCGATCGAGTTCAGCACCGAGTTGACCAGGCCCAGCCGCTCGTTGAAGAGGAACTTCCAGGCGAAGGCGCTGATGAAGGCGGGCACCGCCCAGGGCAGCACGAGCAGCACCCGGTAGAGGCCGCGCAGCCGCATCTCACGGTGGATCATGACGGCCAGGCCGAGGCCGAGACCGTAGTGGAACGTGACACCGGCGACCGTCCAGATCAGCGTGGTGCCGGTCCACTGCCAGAACTCGCCGACCTTGCCGGTGAGGACGTTGATGTAGTTTTCGAGACCGACGAACGACCAGGCGTTCGGGTTCTCCTTGCAGACCTCGCCACCGGTGATGGACTTGGTGCAGATCTCGGCGAGCTGGTTGGCCTCGTTCTGGTCGGTGAACGACAGCCAGATGCCGTTGACCAGGGGGTAGAAGATCAGGACCGCCATGACGAGGACGACGGGAACGACCATCGCCCAGGCGGTCCAGTGCTTGTCCCAGCTGCGCCGCAGCTTGGGCATCAGGCCGGCGCCGCTCGGCGCCGGATCGGCGGTGACAGAGGTCATCTGAGGGGGCTCCAGATTCACGGGTGCGGGCGCCGGCCGAAGCCGGCGCCCGCGGACACATCAGGACGCGGAGTACGCCGGGACGACCTCTGCCTTGTACTTCTGGGCAACGGCGTCGAGTGCCGCCTTCGGGTCCTTGTTCTGGATCAGGACCTCGGTGGCCATCTGGTCGAGCGGGCCGAAGAACTGGCCACCCTCGGGGATCCACGGGCGGCTCGCGGCGGCCTCGGCGACCGGCTTGAACGCCGAGACGACGGCGTTGTTCTTGACCGAGTCGATCTCGTAGGCCGACTTGCGGGTGGGCAGCAGGCCCAGCTTGTCGGCGAGGAACGCCTGCGACTCGGCCGAGTTCAGGAACTTGACGAACTCGACGGCGGCCGGGGCCTTCTCCTGCGGGACGCCGGACCAGATCACGTAGTTGTGCCCACCGATCGGGGCGGCGGCCTTCGCGGAACCGGCCGGGACCGGGGCGATGCCGAGGTTCTCGACGCCGCCGAAGGCCGGGGCGGTCTTGATGTTGTTGACCTCCCACGGGCCGTTGATGATGAACGCGACCTTCTTCTCCTTGAAGAGGGTCATCATCGTGCCGTACGAGTCGGTGGCCGACGGCTTGACCGAGGCGCCGCTGTCGATCAGGTCCTTGGCGATCTTCAGGCCGGCGACGTTCTGCTCGGAGTTGACGGTGATCTTCTTGCTCGCCGTGTCGACGACGTCACCGCCCTCGCCGTACATGAACGGCAGGGTGAAGTAGCCGGCGGCGTTGACGTAGAGACCGTCGGTGCCGGTCTTCGACTTGATGGTCTGCGCGGCGGTCTTCAGCTCGGCCCAGGTCTTCGGCACGGTGACGCCGGCCTTCTCGACGAGTTCCTTGTTGTAGAGCAGCGCCAGGCTGTCGGTGACCTGCGGGACGCCGTAGGTCTTGCCGTCGAACTTGTTGGAGGCGAGCGGGGCCTCCAGGTAGTCGGACTCGTCGGCGAGCAGGTCCGAGCCGTCCAGCGCGTAGAGGTGACCCAGCGAGGCGAACTCGGGCACCCAGGCGACCTCGGCGCGCAGGATGTCCGGGGCGCCGGTCTTGGCCTGCGCGGCGGTCTTGAACTTGTTCTGCGCGTCGCCGAACGGCACCGACTGGTAGTTGATCTTGACCTTGGGGTAGGTCTGGTTGAACTTGGTGATCAGTTCCTTGAACGCCGGGCCCTCGTTCTTCGCGTCCGAGGTGTCCCACCACGTGAGCTCGGCGGAGAGGGAGGCCGGGTCGACCTTGGCAGCCCCGGTGGACTCCTCCTTCTTGTCGCCACCGCAGGCGGCGATCGAGAAGGCGAGGGTCACGGAGGCCAGGGCGGCGATTCCCTTGGTTATGCGACGCATGTTGCGCTCCTTGTTTACCTGCTGGGTTCGGAGCGGACAGTAGCAAGAAGTTTCGGGGCTAGAAACCCCTTGCGAACGAACTTGCAACACTGTGGCCAGCAGAAGGCCCACGATACGGACTTAGCGGGCGGTGCCAGGGCTTCTAGCTGCGGCTCCGTGACCTTGTGGCACGTTCTTGCAACGTAACCGTCATGGAAGCAGTTGCATGAGTCTGCCAGCGAGCGGGAGCTTCGTCATCCCGTGGCGCGACACAGCTCTGCAACTTCTTTCACGATGCACCGAAAGGGTTGACCGGTGTGGCGCAGGCTCAAGCCGCAACCAGTAAGAAAGCGGACAGGCAATGTAAAAAGGCGGTGACAGGCCATGCCTGTCACCGCCTCGGCGGAACGCTGGTGCGTCAGATCAGCGGGGTACGACCTTCTCCACGGCCCACTGACGCCAGGTGTCCAGCTTGTGCTGCACCGTGGCGAGCTGCTCGGCCACCGGGCCCGGGCCGGTCGAGCCGGGCGTGGTGCGGGCGGCCAGCGCCGACGAGACCGACAGGACCTCGCGGACCGACGGGTCGAGGTGCTCGCTGATCGTCTTCAGGTCATCGTCGGTGACGTCCTCCAGCTCGCAGCCGCGGGCCGAGCAGAGCGCCACCAGCTGACCGGTGATCTCGTGCGCGTCACGGAACGGCACGCCCTTGCGGACCAGCCAGTCGGCGACCTCGGTGGCCAGCGAGAAGCCCACCGGCGCCGCGGCTGCCAGGCGGTCCACCCGTACGGTCATGGTGGAGATCATGCCGGCGAGAGCCGGCAGCAGAAGCTCCAGAGTGTCCACCGCATCGAATGCGGGCTCCTTGTCCTCCTGCATGTCGCGGTCGTAGGTGAGCGGGAGTCCCTTGAGCATGGTCAGCACCGCGACCAGGCCGCCGATCAGCCGGCCGCTCTTGCCCCGGGCCAGCTCGGCGATGTCCGCGTTCTTCTTCTGCGGCATGATCGAGGAGCCGGTGGCGAACGCGTCGTCCAGCTCGACCCAGCCGAACTCGGTCGACGTCCAGAGCACCACCTCCTCGCCGAGGCGGGACAGGTGCACACCGATCAGCGCGGTGACGAAGAGGAACTCGGCGACGAAGTCACGGTCGGCGACCGCGTCCATCGAGTTGGGCGCGGGAGCGGTGAAGCCCAGCTCCTTGGCGACCGCGGCCGGGTCCAGCGGCAGCGAGGAACCGGCGAGGGCGCCGCTGCCGAGCGGGCTGATCGCGGTCCGCACGTCCCAGTCGCGCAGCCGCTCCAGGTCGCGCAGCAGCGGCTGCACGTGCGCCAGCAGCCAGTGACCGAAACTGACCGGCTGCGCGTGCTGCACGTGCGTCATGCCGGGCGCCGGGGTGTCCACGTTGCGGGCGGCCTGCTCGGTCAGCGCGTCGGCCAGCTCGATCAGTGCCACGGCCACCCCGCGGGCGTGGTCACGCAGGTAGAGGCGGAGGTCGGTGGCGACCTGGTCGTTGCGGGACCGGCCGGCACGCAGCTTGCCGCCGAGCGAGCCGAGCCGCTCGAGCAGACCTCGCTCGAGGGCGGTGTGCACGTCCTCGTCCTCGACCGTCGGCCGGAACTCACCAGCCGCGCACGCCGACTCCAGGTCGTCGAGGGCGGCCAGCATGCGGCCCAGCTCGTCCGCGTCGAGCAGTCCCGCGTTCGCCAGCACCCGGGCATGGGCGCGGGAGGCGAGCAGGTCATACGGCGCGAGCCGCCAGTCGAACTGGACACTGACGCTCAGCCGGGCCAGCGCCTCCGCCGGGCCGCCCGCGAACCGGGCACCCCAGAGCCGCGTGGGCTCTTCGCTCTCCGGCACACCTTCTCCTTGGTCGCTCACGCAGGAAACCTCTCCCTGACCCTATCGCCGAGCCCCTCATCCGAGGCATGAGGTCTCGATGCATAAAAATACTATCAGCATGATAAAGTTGCGCCATGGCCAGCCTCGACCTCACCTCCGACATCGTCGATCTCACCAGGACCATCTGCGACATTCCGAGCGTCAGCGGGGAGGAGAAGCAGCTCGCCGACGCCGTCGAGGCGGCCCTGAGGGGATATCCGCACCTCGAGGTGCTGCGTGACGCCGACGCCGTGGTGGCCCGCACCCGTCTCGGCCGCGACACCCGCGTGGTCCTCGCCGGCCACCTCGACACGGTCCCGATCGCGGACAATCTGCCGACGGTCATGCGAGAAGACGTCCTCTACGGCCGCGGCACCACCGACATGAAGGCCGGCGTGGCGGTGTTCCTGCAGCTCGCCGCGCTTCTGGAGAGTCCGCGCTACGACGTCACCTACGTCTTCTACGACCACGAAGAGGTCGCGGCCCGGCTGAACGGCCTGGGTCGTCTGGTGCGCCATCACCCCGAGTGGCTGGCCGGGGACTTCGCGGTGCTCGGCGAGCCGTCCGACGGGACCGTCGAGGGCGGCTGCCAAGGCACCATGCGCGTGAAGATCACCGTGCCGGGGGTGGCCGCGCACGCCGCCCGCTCCTGGCGGGGCAGCAACGCGATCCACAGCGCGGGAGCCGTGCTCGACGTGCTGCGCGCCTACCAGCCGCGCCGTCCGGTGATCGACGGCCTGCAGTACCGGGAGGGCCTGAACGCGGTGAAGATCGAGGGCGGCATCGCCGGGAACGTGGTCCCCGACCTCTGCACCGTCTTCGTGAACTACCGGTTCGCCCCGGACCGCGACACCGACCAGGCCGAGGCCCATCTGCGCGAGGTCTTCACCGGCTTCGAGCTGGAGGTGACCGACCGCGCTCCCGGGGCGCGTCCCGGCCTCGACCAGCCGGCCGCCAAGGAGTTCGTCGACCTGGTCGGCCGTGAGCCGCAGGCGAAGCTCGGGTGGACGGACGTCTCCCGCTTCGCCGGCCTCGGCATCCCGGCGATCAACTTCGGCCCCGGCGACCCGCTGCTGGCCCACACCGACGACGAGCACGTCCCGGCGTCCGAGATCCGCCAGGCGCTCCAGGTTCTGACCGCCTGGCTCAGCTGACCTCACGGTGAGCCCCGCCCGAGGGCGGGGCTGCCGCCTATTCGCCGGCCCTGGCCGCCTCCCGCGCGATCGCGCCCGGCACCGAGTACATGTGGGCGAAGGCCCGGGCCTGCTCGCCGGTCCACAGCGACGAGCCGTGGCCGTAGACCACACCGCTGCGCGTGGCGGCGTCCAGCAGGCTGTGCGGGCTCTTGCTGCCCAGCGGCACGATGTTGCCCTTGTGCAGCAGCACCCGCACGGTGCCGGTGACCCGGGTCTGGCTGGAGTCCAGGAACGCCCGGAAGTCGTCCATGATCGGGTCGAAGTACATGGCCTCGTGCAGCATGTCGCCGTAGGTGTTGCCGAGCGTCGCCTTGGTGGCCTGCTGCCGGTTGGAGAGCACCAGCTTCTCCAGCTCGCGGTGCGCCGCGATCAGGATCAGCATGCCGGGTGCCTCGAAGCCGACCCGGGCCAGGTTGCCGACCATCGTCGAGCCCATGTGGATGCCGCGGCCGATGCCGTGCTCGCCGCCGAGCTCGTTGAGTTCTTGAAGGATGGCGTAGTTCTCCGTGCCATCGGTCAGCGGCTTGCCGTCCGCCGTAGCCGCCCCGACGACCTCGCCCTTCTCGAAGGTCAGCAGCACCTCGACGCCTTCCGCCGGCGCGGCGTCGATCGACTTCGTGTAGGTCCAGGCGTCCTCCGGCAGATACTCCCAGGAGCCGTAGGTCTCCTCACCACCGATCGAGGTGCCGATCAGGCCCTCGTTGATCGAGTACTTCTTCACCTTCTCGGAGACGGCGTACCCACGGCTGCGCAGGTAGTCGGTCTCCTCCTCGCGGGTGAGCCGCTCGTCCCGGATCGGGGTGACGATCTCCAGCTGCGGTGCCAGGGCACGGATCACCGCGTCGTAGCGGACGTGGTCCGCGCCGGCGCCGGTGGAACCGTGGGCCACGGCGTCCGCGCCGACCTGAAGCGCGACCTCCACCACCTTCTCCGCCTGGATCAGCCGCTCCGCGCCGACACACGACGGGTAGGCGCCGTTGCGCAGGTAGTTCGCCTTGATCGCGTAGGTGATGACGCGGTCGTAGAGCTCCGACCGGGCGTCCACGACGTGGTGCTCGACGGCGCCGAGCTCCTCGGCCCGGGCCTTGACGGCCTCACCCTCGCCGCTGTGCAGGCCGCCGGTGTCGATGTTGGCGGTCACCACGTCCCAGCCCTTCTCACGGAACGCGACGAGGGCGTACGAGGTGTCCAGTCCACCGGAGAAAGCGAGAACGATCTTGCGCTTGGTCATTGAGGCTTTCCTTCGAGAATCGGCACATACGTCTTACCGTCGCGGCGGACGTGGCCGGGCGGCAGGACATGGAAAACGCAGCGGCCCGCTTCGATGTCCTTCTGCATCGCCCGCTGGCGATCGTAGTCGAACGGATCGAGCAGGAAGGTCGGCTCGGGCAGCTCACTGCCGGCGGGCAGGGTGAGGTCGCTCTGGTAGACGAACGAGCCCGGCGAGGTGTGGAACGGGACGGTGGCGACCAGGACGCGCAGCGCGCCGAACTCGGTGTGCACCTTCAGGGCCGAGTTGTCGTACTGCGTGACGCCGTCGAGCTTCTGCGCGCGGTAGGCGGAGAGGGCGAGGGCCTTGGCGGCCTTGCCGAGCCCGACCGCCGGCATCAGCGACCAGAGCGACCAGCCGACCCAGCGCCCGTGCTCGGCGCTCGGCGCGGCGCAGTAGCCACCGACCGGGACCGGCCCGCGATAGCCGCTGTCGCGCATCTCCTGCTGGACCTTGCGCAGCAGGAGCTTGACGTCGGTGTCGAAACGGAAGGTGGACCGCTCGACCATCTGCGCGAACTCGTCCTGAGGCAGGCCGGCGATCAGCGCCGCGGCCGGCATCAGGATCAGGTCCACCATCACCCACTGCGGCATCGGGATGCCCCGGTCGCCGAACGCGATCCCGTTGATCACGTTGAAGTAGTTCAGGAAGTCCCGGATCGACCAGTCCTTCTCCGTGGTGTCGGTGAAGTCCAGCCAGGTGAGCTTGTGCCCGTACGGGTTCTCGTTGAGGTGCGGGCGCAACGTCTCGTTGGAGGCGAGGAAGAACTCCACGCCGTGCCCGACCAGCGTGTCGGTGTGGTCGGCGAAGTCCGGGAAGCGGGCCTCCACCGCCGGCATAAAGGTCATCGGTGGTTCTCCTCTGCATCCGCCCGGCTCCACCGGCCGAGCTTCTCGGCGAGCGCGGCGCCGGAGGTGGGCCCGCCGTCGCGGGCCACGACGAAGATGGTGTCGTCGCCGGCGATGGTGCCGACGACGTCCGACAGGCCGGACCGGTCCAGCGCGCTGGCGAGGAACTGCGCGGCCCCGGGCGGGGTGCGCAGCACGGCGATGTTGCCGCTGGAGTCCACCCCGGTGAGCAGCTCACGCAGCAGGCGGATCAGCCGGGCCGGCCCCTGCTGGGTCTCCCGCAGCGGGCGTTTGCCGTCCTCCGGGATCAGATAGGCCCCGCTGACCTTCACCGCGTTGAGCTCCTCCAGGTCCCGGGAGAGCGTGGCCTGGGTGACCTGCACGCCCTCGCGGGCGAGCAGGTCGGCCAGCTCGGTCTGGGAGCGGACCGTCCGGCTGCGGATCAGCTCCACGATCCGAGCATGCCTGCCGGCGCGGGTGACCGGTGCACTCATTGTGCGTTCTTCGCCAGCAGCCAGCTGAGCAGTGCCTTCTGCGCGTGCAGGCGGTTCTCCGCCTGGTCGAAGACGGCGCTGTGCGGACCGTCGATCACCTCGTCGGTGATCTCCTCGTTGCGGTGCGCCGGCAGGCAGTGCAGCACGATCGCGTCCGGCGCGGCGGCGGCCAGCAGCTCCTTGTTGACCTGGTACGGCCAGAACGGGGTGAGCCGGTCCTTCCCGTCCTCCTCCTGGCCCATCGAGGTCCAGGTGTCGGTGGCCACGACCTGCGCGCCGTCGACCGCCTCGCGCGGATCGCGCACCACCTCGACCGAACCGCCGGTCCACGCCGCGATCTCGGCGGCCCGGCTGACCACGGCGGGCGCCGGGTCGAAACCGGACGGGCCGGCGACGCGGACGTGCATGCCGGCCGTCGCCCCGGCCACCAGGTACGAGTGGGCCATGTTGTTCGCCGCGTCGCCCACGTACGCCAGGGTGCGCCCGGCCGTGCCGCCGAACCGCTCCCGGATCGTCAGCAGGTCGGCCAGCAGCTGGCAGGGGTGGTAGCCGTCGCTCAGCGCGTTGATCACCGGGACGTCGACGCCGGAGGCCAGCTCGGCCAGGCGCTCGTCGCCGTGGGTGCGGTAGATCATCGCGGCGACGTACCGGGAGACCACCCGGCCGGCGTCGGCGAGGCTCTCGCCGCGCCCGAAGTGGGTGTTCTGGGTGTCCACGATGATCGGCTGCCCGCCCAGCTCGGCGATGCCGGCCTCGAACGAGAGCCGGGTCCGCAGGCTCGCCTTGTCGAAGAAGACCGCGACCGACCGCGGGCCGGCCAGCGGCGTGTAGCCGAACCGGTTCGCCTTCATCTCGGCGGCCAGGTCGAGCACGTCGGACTGTTCCTCGGGCGTCAGGTCGTCGTCGCGGAGGAAGTGGCGCAGGGTCACCGGATACCGTCCAGGGCAGCGATCAGGGCATCGGCCTGATCGGAGGAGATGATGAGGGGCGGGGCGAGCCGGATGATGTCCGGCTGGGGGGCGTTGACGAGGAAACCGGCGTCGAACAGCTTCGCCGCGATCTGTTTCGAGACCGGCTGGGTGAGCACGATCCCGAGCAGCAACCCGGCGCCGCGGACGTGGCTGACCAGCGGGTGGTTCAGCGCCTCGATGCCACGGCGCAGCTGCTCGCCGACCCGCTTCACGTGGTCGAGCAGGCCCTCGCCGGCGATCGTGCGGATCACCGCGAGGCCGGCCGCGCAGGAGACCGGGTTGCCGCCGAAGGTGGTGCCGTGCGAACCCGGGGTCAGCAGGTCGGCGGCCGGGCCGAAGGCGATGCAGGCGCCCAGGGGCAGCCCGCCGCCGATGCCCTTCGCCAGGGTGACCAGGTCCGGCTCGACGCCCTCACCCTGGTGGTGGAACCAGTGCCCGGTGCGGCCGATGCCGGTCTGCACCTCGTCGAGCGCGAGCAGACTGCCCGATTTCTCGGTTATCTCACGCGCTGCGGCCAGATATCCGGGCGGCGGAACGACCACGCCGTTCTCGCCCTGGATCGGCTCCACGATCACCATGGCGGTCTCGGTCGTCACCGCGGCCCGCAGCGCTTCGACGTCGCCGAACGGGACATGGGTGACATCGCCCGGCAGCGGCCGGAACGGATCGGCCTTGGACGGCTGCCCGGTCAGCGCGAGTGCGCCCATGGTCCGGCCGTGGAAGGCGCCGTCGGTGGCCACGATGTGGGTGCGGCCGGTCAGCCGGGAGATCTTGAAGGCGGCCTCGTTGGCCTCGGCGCCGGAGTTGCAGAACAACACCCGCCCGGTACGTCCGGCCAGCGCGAGCAGCAGGTCGGCGAGGGCGACCGGCGGCTCGGAGATGTAGAGGTTGGAGACGTGCCCCAGCTGCTGGATCTGCTGGGTGACGGCGGCGACCACGGCGGGGTGGGCGTGGCCGAGCGCGTTGACCGCGATACCGCCGAGGAAGTCGACGTACTCCTTGCCGTCCTCGGCGGTCAGCACCGCGCCCTCGCCCTTGACCAGGCCGAGTGCCGGGGTGCCGTAGTTGTTCATCATGGACTGCTGCCAGCGTTCGACGAGACTCATGCCGACACCTCCGCTGCGCTCCGGTGGCGACATGACCCCGGCACTGAACTTGATGATTCGCTCGCAAGCTCGCGAATGGCAGGGACCACCATGGTTCCGAATCCTTCTTCCGTGAAGACTTCGAGCAGAGTCGAGTGGGCGACCCGGCCGTCGACGACGTGCGCGGCGGGCACCCCGCCACGGACCGCGCGCAGGCAGGCCTCCATCTTGGGCGCCATCCCGGACTCCAGCGACGGCAGCAGCTTCTCCAGCGCGTCGGCGTCGATCTCCGAGGTCAGCGAGTCGCGGTCCGGCCAGTTCGTGTAGAGGCCGGGCACGTCGGTGAGGACGACCAGCTTGCGGGCGCCGAGCGCGACGGCCAGGGCCGAGGCTGCGGTGTCCGCGTTGACGTTGTGCAGCACGCCGTCGGCGTCCGGCGCCACGGTGGCGATCACCGGGATCCGGCCGGCCGCGATCAGGTCGTCGACCGCCGAGGTGTTGACCTGGTCCACGTCACCGACCTGGCCGATGTCGACCGGCTCGCCGTCGATCACGGCCTGCCGGCGGACCGCGGTGAACAGGCCGGCGTCCTCACCGGAGAGGCCCACCGCGTACGGCCCGTGCTGGTTGATCAAGCCGACCAGCTCCCGGCCGACCTGGCCGACCAGCACCATCCGGACCACGTCCATGGCCTCCGGGGTGGTCACCCGCAGGCCGCCGCGGAACTCGCTCTCGATGCCGAGCTTGCTCAGCATGCGGCTGATCTGCGGGCCGCCGCCGTGCACCACGACCGGCTTGATGCCGACCAGGCGCAGGAACACCATGTCGGCCGCGAACGCCTCCTGCAGCGCCGGGTCGATCATCGCGTTGCCGCCGTACTTGATCACGACGGTGCTGCCGTGGAAACGCTCCAGCCAAGGCAGCGCCTCGATCAGGATCTCGGCCTTCTGCTGGGCCTTCACGAGGAGTACGCCGAGTTCTCGTGCACGTACCCGTGGGAGAGGTCGGTGGTCCAGATCGTCGCGCTCATCTCACCCTCGTGCAGGTTGACGGTGACCTTGACGTCGCGGCCGGTGAGGTCGACCTTGCTGCGGTCCTCGGCGGCCGCGCCGTTCCTGCAGATCCAGACGCCGTTGATCGCCACGTCGATCCGGTCCGGCTCGAAGGCCGCGCTGGTCGTGCCGACCGCGGCCAGGATCCGGCCCCAGTTCGGGTCGTTGCCGAAGAACGCCGTCTTCACCAGGTTGTTGCCGGCGATCGTCCGGCCCACCTGCACCGCGTCCGCCTCGCTGGCCGCGCCGGCCACCTCGATGGCGATGTGCTTGGTGGCGCCCTCGGCGTCGGCGATCAGCTGCTGGGCCAGGTCGTGGCAGACCTCGGTGACCGCCGCGGTCAGCTCGTCGAGGTCCGGCTGCACGTCGGAGGCCCCGCTGGCCAGCAGCAGCACGGTGTCGTTGGTCGACATGCAGCCGTCGGCGTCGATCCGGTCGAAGGTGACCCGGGTAGCCGCGCGCAGCGCCTGGTCCAGCGTCTCGTTGTCCGCCGAGGCGTCGGTGGTGATCACCACGAGCATGGTGGCCAGCGCCGGGGCGAGCATGCCCGCGCCCTTCGCGATGCCGCCGACCGACCAGCCGTCACGCTGGGCGACCGCGTTCTTCGACACCGTGTCGGTGGTCATGATCGCCTCGGCGGCGCGGGGGCCGCCGTCGGCGGCGAGCGCCTTCGCGGCCGCCTTCACGCCCGGCAGCACCTTGTCCATCGGCAGCAGCTCACCAATCAGGCCGGTGGAGCAGACCGCCACGTCACCGGCGCCGATCATCATCGGCTTGGCGCCGCCGCGCAGCACCGCCGCGGTGTGCTCGGCGGTGAAGTGGGTGTCCCGGAAGCCCTGCGAGCCGGTGCAGGCGTTGGCGCCACCGGAGTTGAGCACCACGGCGCGGACCACACCGCCCTTGAGCACCTGCTCGCTCCAGAGCACCGGCGCGGCCTTCACCCGGTTGGCGGTGAAGACACCGGCCGCGGTGAAATCCGGCCCGTCGTTGACGACGAGGGCGACGTCCGGGTTGCCGGTGGCCTTCAGGCCGGCGGCGACCCCGGAGGCCCGAAAGCCCTTGGGATGGGTGACGGTCACGGTGTGACTCCGAACGCGGACAGGCCCGTGGTCTCGGGCAGACCGAACATGATGTTGGCGTTCTGCACGGCCTGGCCGGCCGCGCCCTTGCCGAGGTTGTCCAGCGCGCTCACCACGATGATCCGGCCCGAGTCGATGTCGACCGTGGCCTGCAGGTGGCACGAGTTGGACCCGGCGGTGGCCGCGGTGTGCGGCCAGCTGCCCTCCGGCAGCACGTGCACAAACGGCTCGTCGGCGTAGGCCGCCAGCAGCGCCTCGCGCGGATCCCCACCGTTGAGGCGGCGCGCGGTGACGGTCGCCAGGATGCCGCGCGGCATCGGCGCCAGGATCGGCGTCATCGACAGCGACGCCGCGCCGGTGGCCTGCTTGATCTCGGCGACGTGCTGGTGCGCGCCGACCTTGTAGGGCGACAGGTCGCCCATGACCTCGCTGGCCAGCAGGTGCGTCTTGGCGTTGCGCCCGGCGCCGGAGGTGCCGGAGGAGGCGACCACCACGACGTCCTCGGGGTCGGCCACGCCGGAGGCGATCAGCGGCGCGAGCGCCAGCGTGACGGTGGCCGCATAACAGCCGGTGTTCGCCACCCGGTCGGCGGCGGCGATGGCCGCCCGCGCGCCGGGCAGCTCCGGCAGGCCGTAGGTCCAGGTGCCGGCGTGCCCGCCACCGTAGTAACGGGTCCACTGCTCGGCGCTCTCCAGCCGGAAGTCGGCGCCCAGGTCGACCACCTTGACCCCGTCGGCCAGCTGCGCGGCCACGGCCGCCGACTGCCCGTGCGGCAGGGCGAGAAAGACCAGGTCAGCACCGCTCAAGGTCTCCGCGTCGGTCGCTGCGAGCGTCAGGTCCAGGCCGGCGAGCTGCGGGTGTACGGCGCTGACGGGCGAACCGGCCTGACTGTGCGCGGTCGCCGTGACGAGGTCGAACTCGGGGTGCCCGGCGAGCAGACGGAGCAGTTCGCCCCCCGCATACCCACTTGCCCCGGCGACCGCTACCCGAATTCCCATACCTACCTCCGCATGACTATGCAGAGGACCGTATCAACTCGCATACCTCGGAGCAACCGAGTCCCACGTCTCGGCCATCACATGTCGCCCGGACGCGTACCGGGGTTCGGCTTTTCGCGAACCGCGCGCACCCGGTCCCGGCCGGCCCCGGTCCGGCCGTGCGGCATGCAGCAGGAGCCGGCGGCCGGCGTTCACGGCCGGTCGACGCCATGCCGCTGTTCGAACGCCTTGAGCGCCGCGTCCCACGCCCGGGTGTACTCCGAGGGCCCCAGACCGGAGTCGTGGTGCCCCTTGACCGCGTCTCGCAGCAGCGTCACGAGTTCGTCGACATCCTTGCGCCGGCTGTCGACGAAGGCACCGAAGACGGTGGCGAACCGCTCCTCGCTCAGCGCGGCGACGTGGGCCGCCCGGGGATCGCGCTGCAGGCGCTCGAAGACCTCCGACCAGCGCCGGGTCAGCTCGTCGGCCAGCTGAGCTCGTTGCAGACCGAGTTCGTGGTCGCACTCCGCCTTGATCCGCGCCTGCCAGTACGGGCGCATCTGCTGCCGCACGGCCTCCTCCGGCTCCACACGCCCGGTGAAGGAGAACCGGAGTTGCTGATCACCGTCGTGCAACGGGCACCAGTAGTCGTTGAACCGCTGGTTGACGTCCTCCTCCAGCACATGCGCCCGATGGGGCGGATACGAGCGCGCGATCGGGCGCAACCAGTGCGTGACGAAGCGCCGCGCTCGCGGCATGAGGTACTCGGCGTGCGTGCGCAACTGCTCCCGGTCGGCCGCGTGGCCGCGCCAGCGGTACGCGACATGGACCTCGAAGCAGAAGGCGTCGCCCTGAGCCAGCAACCGCAACGGTTCCCGCTCCTCGACCTGGCAGCTCTGCTCCGGCAGGGTCTCGCCGGGAGAGGCAGCACGGAAGAAATCGTTGAGCCAGCTCCGCCGGCCGCCTCCGGCAGTGCCGTCCGCGACCCGGGCCTGCGCTGGTTGAGTCTCCGCAGACATGTTCATCCTCCTTCGATGACCGCCCCGACGGCAGCCAGCAACGGACTCGCCCGCCGTTCCCGCCAGATGTGGTCGTGTTGATGTCGCAGCCGGTCCCGCAGGTGCAGGTCACGGCAGAGCCGGCGAACCAGCCCGACGATCCGGCCGGCCAACTCCGGGCTCTGCTCCCCCAATTCGATCCAGCGCCCGAGCTGCCGCCAGGCGGGCGCCGCGGTCGGCGGCAGGCTGAGCGCCGCCGTCCACAGACCCGGGAGCCGATCGCCGTCCAGGTCCCCACACTGATGCCACCGGAGCATCTCGGGCCATCGCCCGTCGTCCCGGTCGCACTCGCGTTGCGCAAGGCGCACGAATGCCCGGCAGGCGTGTGCCCGCAGCCGTCGCTCACCCTCCGGACTGCGCACCCAGTCGTCCAGGTCGCCGAGCAGAGCAGCCGCACGATCGCGACGGAAGGTCTGCTCGACGCCGACGGCGATCAGCAGGCTGCGCCGCTGCCAGCCGTCCAGGCCCACCCGCCGCAGGTGACGGAGGCCGAATGTGCCGTAGGGCAGCAGCGCGCCCAGTCCGTAGGCGTACGCCCACGCGACGCTGTCATGCGTGTGGGTGTATCTCTGCCGCGGCCCCGGATCCATCCAGCGTTGCACCCGCTCCTCCACCGCGCGGCGCAGCACCGGGACGTGTGCGCAGGTCATCAGGCACAGCCCGGCCGCCTGCCGCCGTTCAGGCCGCGCGTCCCGCGCCCACGGATCGACGAGCTCGGTCATCACGCCGTCGAAGTCGTTGCGGCACAGCAGGCCGGCGATCATGCCCGCGCGTTCCCGCACCTTCGCCTGCGGATCGACCGCCAGCACGTCCAGCCATCGCATCAGGCGCGCACCGAGCCCACGTTCGTTCCACGCGATGTCGAGCATCGCCGGCACCAGTTCCGGGTTGGCCAGGCAGGCGGTGGTCGGCGTGCCCAGCCCGGCGGCTTCCCGGCCGGTCTCGCGGATGCCGGACGAGAGCAGGCCTTCCAGCTCGAACTCCACCGGCTCGAACGGCACCTCAAGTTCGTCGCCCCCCGCCGGCTGCGGGTGCGCCAGCCGGTCGGCCGCCCGGTAAACGGCAGCCATCGGCACGTCCTCAAGGGCGACGAACGCGAGCCGGAACAGCCGGCGGTACTCCGCCGAACCGCTCCACCGTCGCCCGGCGGGCAGCCGTTCGTCGTCGTCTGCCCGGAGCATCACCCGGGCCTGGTCGCGGAGATGACGGTCAAGGCACTCGGCCAGCACGCCGGCCTCCTCGCCGGGTTTGCTCTCCGCCACGGCGGCGGCGATCGTCGCGGCGCTCTCCAGGCGCATGGCCTCGTTGAAATGGCGTTCGACCAGTGGGTCACCGGCAAGCCGCGTGACGTACGCGGGCACACAGCGCAGGCGGCAGGGCGGCTCGCAGGCCGCGACGCACCTCCCCCGCGACTCCAGCCGGTGGCGCAGGTGGGCCCGGAACACCTCGCCCGGGGCCGGCCGCCGATGCCGCACCAGGAAGGCGCCCAGGTCGTGACCATGGTCGGCGAGTTCCCCGATGACCACGACGGTCGCACGCCGGTCCCGGGCAATCGCCGCTACCGACAGCAGGTCCATGAATTCGATCGACTCCGCTGCCGTCGCGTCGATGACGTGCCCGTGGTCCTCGGAGTAACAGGTCTCGTCGACCGCTTCGGCGATCCGCGCGCCACGGGTGACATGGATCATCACCACGCGTCCGGGTGAGTGACGTGCAGCGAGCGCGACGTAGGCGGCGGTGTAGCGGCCGCCGCCGTACGGAGCGCTGAGGTAGACGACGCTTCGGGACGCCAGTGACTCCGTCAGCTCCGGATCCGACGGGCCGGGCGCGTAGGTACCGACCAGGCGATCGATGTGCTCCTGCGGGACGACGGCCCACCAACTGGTCCGTTTCTGCCCGAAGTTCCAGTTGTAGATCGTGTCGGCCACCGTCGCGTTGTCGCCCACCGCCATCTGCCCGTGGGAGCGAATGTCGCGGGTGCGGATCGCGTCGGCCCGGCCGAACATCTCGTCGATCCGGCTGCGGGCCTTCTGCGGACTGAACCTGGTGAGGTCCTCGTCGTCCTTCGCCTCGGGCTCGGTGCCGTCGTTCGGCTCGTCGGCGGGTGCGGTCTCGTCGGCCGGCTGGACCGGCTCGGGACCGGGTTCTTCCTCGTCCATCACCGCGTGCGCTTTCCGCTTCGGTAGGCGTTCAGGGTGGCGTTGTTGCCGATCGCCAACTGGCCCCGGCTCTCGACATCGCCGACCCGGATTCCGCTGTATCCGGCATCCGGCTGCGCGGGCCGGCCGGTGGGCGGCGGCTCCGCTGCCGGCTCGTCTCCGGGCAGCGGCGTTTCCACGTCGTTGACGTCCTCACCGACGATCCGGATCCACGCCGGTTCGGCGAAGCCCTTGTCAGCGATCTCGGCCCGGACGCGCCGGTACGCCTCCGGCCTGACGCCGTCATAACCGCCCGCCACGACATCGCGATAGATGCCGTCCGACACGATGCAGGCGACCGCCGCCGCGGGGAAATGCTGGAAAGCCGCCTTGAGAGCCGGCGCGTCGGCCAGGCGGGCGGTGACGTTGACCGCGTCGCCCGCGAAGCCGTTGCGGCTCCGGGTGAAGAAGAGGCCCTGATTGACGGCGAGGCGGATACGAATCCGTGCCGCCTTCGCACGATCGGCGTTGTACGACCGCAGGTACGCGTCCAGCGCGGCCAGATATCCCGCGAGAAGCACGGGTTCATCGGTGTCCTGCGGCAGCACGGCCAGCTCACCGTCCCCGCTCGGCTGGCAGTCCCAGCCCGCGCGATCGAGCCCGGCCTCGGCCGCCGCGGCGTCGAGTGCCTCCCGGAAAACAGCCTGCGCCTCGTGTTGGAGCCTCGTGGTGCGCGCGCTGTACCGCTCGGTGTCGGTCACGATCACCAAGCGCCTGCGCGTCTCGGACGTAACGCTCACGTCGGATCCTCCTGCCCACCCGGCTCGATGCCGGCTGGTCAATTCGTAGGACAGCCCGGACGTGGACACCCCGTCGAAATATGGGTTCGGCGTAATCGACGGCCATGCGACAGACCGCCCGCATCGATCGAGAGTCGACTATGCCTTGCGCACCCCGCCCAGTAGGCTCGCGGTGGGGCGCCCGGCCACGTCACGACGCCGTGTGTCCCGGGGGTTGTGATGCACGAGGTCACTGCACCGGATTGGCCGGCCGGCACGCTCCTGGCGCGGCTGTCCCGCCCGACGGCGGACGCGCTGCTGCGCCTCGGCAATCCGAAACGCGTGCCACCCGGCAGCGTCCTCATCCGCGAGGGCGACGAGGAGTCCCACGTCTTCGTCATCCAGCACGGGCTCACCAAGGTCACCGCCGAGACGGCGAAGGGACGGCCCGCGCTCCTGTCGATCCGCGTCTCCGGGGACCTGCTGGGCGAGTTGTCCGCGCTCAGCGGCACGCCCCGCTCCGCGACCGTGACCATGTGCGGACCGCGGCCGGGGCTCGTCCGCGTGGTTCGGGGACGTGACTTCGGACGGTTCCTCACCGACCACCCGGACGCGGCGGTCGACCTGGCCGCCACGGTGGGCGAACGACTGCGGTGGTCCAACCAGCGGCGCATCGACTTCACGTCGTACCCGGTGCGCACGCGGGTCGCCCGGGTCCTGAGCGAGCTGGCGGGCCGGCACGGCACACCGGCGCGCCACGGAGCGCTGGAGATCGGCGTACGCCTGACTCAGCCGGAGTTGGCCGCACTGTCCGGGGCCGCCGAGATCTCGGTGCAGAAGGCGCTGCGTGAGTTACGGCGGGCCGGTCTGCTCAGCACCGGGTACGGCCGGATCACCGTGCGTGATCCGGCCGCGCTCCAGGACATCGCGGAACTGTCCGCCGATCCGACCCGGGCCGGCTGACCTGTTCCTCCGCTCAGCGATGGACGGCCTGGGCCAGGGCGACGCCGAACCAGTCGTGGGGGTCGGTCCACCAGTGGCGCAGCTCGAAGCCGGCCCGGGCGAGCTCCGCGGTCAGGCCCTCGCGGCGGAACTTGGCGGAGACCTCCGTGCGCAGCTCCTCGCCGGCGGCGAAGTCGACCGTCAGGTCCAGGTCGGCGATGCGCACCGACTGGGCGGAGCGGGAGCGCAGGCGCATCTCGATCCACTCGTTCGCCGGGTCCCAGAGGGCGACGTGCTCGAACGCGTACGGGTCGAAGTTCGCGCCCAGCTCGCGGTTGATCACGCGCAGCACGTTGCGGTTGAAGTCGGCGGTCACGCCGGCCGCGTCGTCGTACGCCGGCACCAGCACCGCCGGGTCCTTGACCAGGTCCGCGCCGAGCAGGAGCCACTCGCCGTCGTGCAGGGCGGCGCGCAGGGCGGTCAGGAAGGCGGCCCGTTCGGCCGGTTCGAGGTTGCCGATGGTGCCGCCGAGGAACGCCACCACCCGGCTGTCGCCGTCCGGCAGGTGCTGCAGGTGCTGGACGAAGTCGCCGACCACGCCGCTGACGCTCAGCCCGGGATAGGCCTGGTTCAGCGCCGCGACGGCCGCCTCCAGCGCGGCGTCCGACACGTCGAGCGGGACGAACGCGCCGAGCGTGCCGCGGTTGAGCATGGCGTCGAGCAGCAGCCGGGTCTTCTCCGAGGAGCCGGAGCCGAGTTCGACCAGCGTCTTCGGTTCGGTGATCCGGGCGATCTCGGGGGCGCGCAGGGTGAGGATGGCCCGTTCGGTCCGGGTCGGGTAGTACTCCGGCAGCCGGGTGATCTCCTCGAACAGTTCGCTGCCCCGCGAGTCGTAGAACCACTTGGGCGGCAGCTGTTTCGGCGAGGCGGTCAGGCCGGTGCGCACGTCGGAGCGGAGCGACCGGGCCAGGTGCCGGTCGTCGATCAGCTTGATCACCAAATCTCCTCGAGGGAAAGCGCGGATGCGGTGGCGACGACCAGCCGGCCGTCCGGAACCGGGCGCCAGGCGGGGTGCGCGTCGAGCGGTTCGGAGGCGATCAGCACGGACCCGGGGCGGGCCCGGACCGACAGGGCGTGGCCGAGGGTGGTCGCGACGAGCTGGGTGCCGTCGGTGAGCAGCAGGTTCAGCCGGGAGCCGGGCGCCGCCACGATGACCTCGCCGACCACGCCGGCGACCGCCTTCGCCGCGGGCTCACCGGCGCGCAGCCTCGCGCGTACCAGGGCCCAGAGGGCTGCGGAGTCGGTGGGCGCGTCCAGGGTGAGCAGGTCCTCGACCGGCAGCTCGCCGGCGAGGCCGGCGAGCGTGCCGGGCCAGCCGCGCACCACGCCGTTGTGGCTGAACAGCCACCGGCCGTCGGTGAACGGGGCCGCGGCGGTCTCCACCACCGGCAGGCCGACGGTTGCCGAGCGCACCGCCGCCAGCACCGCGCCGGC
>NZ_JBEZZB010000101.1:0-39324 GCF_040638955.1 Actinoplanes sp. NPDC024001 | reverse complement strand
CGGCCGGGACGATCGCCCGCCGGGTGCGGCGGCCGGTCACGGCAGGCGGGCCAGCGCCGGGGCGATCTGGCGCGCGGTGCCGGATGCCAGCGGGCTGGGCAGCGTGTCCGCGTGGAACCAGCCGAGGTCCGCGGATTCCGCGCTGATCTGCTCGACGGCCCCGGCCGGGCTGCGGACCAGGAAACGCACGTCGAAGTGGACCGACGGTTCGGCCGGCGCGCCGTCGGCCGCGCCGCAGCGCACCTCGTGCACGTCGACGTCGATCGGCTCCGGGTCGACGATCAGCCCGGCGATGCCGGACTCCTCGGTGGCCTCGCGCAGGGCGGCGGCCGCGAGCGTACGGTCGCCGGCCTCGCAGTGCCCGCCCAGCTGCATCCACATGCCGAGCCGCCCGTGCAGGCAGAGCAGGACCTGCCCGATGTCGTCGACGACCAGGGCGCTGGCGGTGACGTGGCCGGCGCGGTGTGCCCGGGTCATCGCCTGCGGCCCGTCGGCGAGCAGGTCCAGGGTGCGCTTGCGGGCCAGGTCGGCCTCGTCCGAGGTCGCGGTCCACTCGGTCAGGACGCGCACCGCGTCCGCGTACAGGGCGTCGCTCACGACGGATCTCCGAAGGTCAGGGTGATGCCATCGTCGTCGATCGACGCGGTCGTGGGTACCCCCTCGGCCGCCAGGGCGGCCCGCAGGCGGTGCGCGTCGGTGCCGAGCCTGATCAGCGCGGCCGCGCCGTCCCGCTCGGGGGCCAGCCGGAGCGCGCCCGGCTGCCGCGCGATCGTCGCGGTGAGCAGACCGTGGACGGTGGTGAGGGCGCGGTCGACCGCGTCGGAACCGGCGCTGCCGGAGCGCTGATCGTCCAGCCGGGCGGCCTCGCGGAGCCCGAGTGCCCGGGCCTCGGCGGTGCCCAGGCTGAACATGTCGCTCTCCGCGTCCCGGATCAGCACCGCGGCACCGGAGCCCTCGGCCGAGCGTGGATAGCCCCGCACCACCGCGACCGGCACCCGGTCGCACTTGCCCTTGACCAGCTCGGCGGCGGCCGACAACTCGTCGATCACGGCCATCTGGGTGAGGCTGAGCTCGTTGCCGTACGGGTCGATCTCGCCCCGGTGGTCGCGGAACGCCTCGATCCCGGCCGCGCCGAGCGCCACGTCGGTGAGCCCGTTGCGCCAGGCCCGCCCCATGGTGTCGGAGATGATCACCGCGACGTCGAGCCCTCGTTGCCGGAAGTCGTCCCGCAGGGCCCGCGCCGAAGCGTCCGGATCGGCGGGGAGCAGCACCAGGTGGGTCTTGTCGACGTTCGACGCGTCGATGCCGGCCGCGGCCATCACGAAGCCGTGGTGCGTCTGCACGATCGAGGTCGGGCCGCGCCGGGCCACCAGCCGGGCGGTCTCGCCGGCCAGCACCCGCTGCCGGGCCTCCTCGCGTTCCGGCCCGTCGGCCGGCACCTCGACCAGCCGGCTCTCCGCCTTGGAAATGATCTTGCTGGTCACCACGAGCACGTCGCCGTCGGCGAGCCACGGCGCGGCATTCATGATCAGTGCGGCCAGGTCGTCACCGGCGGTGATGTCGCCGATGCCGCGGACCGGGAGGATCTCCAGGCCGTCGATCACTTGACCCCTCCGAGCTCCAGGGCGGCGGCGACCATCCGCGCGGTGGCCTGCTCGTCGGTCATCCAGAGCGGCACCGCCCGGGTGGTCACGCCGGGCACCTGGGCGCCGGCGTCCGACTCGTCGACCAACCAGCCGTCCAGCAGGCCGCCCTCGGCGCGCGGGCCGTACATCCGGCCCACGCCGGCCGCGCTGACCTCCACCTCCAGGGTGGCCAGGCACCGGTCGGCCATGCCGCGCACCGGCGCGCCGCCGATAATCGGGGAAACCCCCACGATCGGCGCCGGGCCGCTGGTCACGGCCTCTTTCAGCTGGGGTACGGCGAGCACGGGCGCGATGCTGACCACGGGGTTGCTGGGCGCGACCAGCACGATGTCCGCACCGGCGACGGCGTCGAGCACGCCCGCGGCCGGCTTGGCCGACTCCGCGCCCACGAAGACGAACCGGTGCGTCGGCACGTCACCGCGGTACCGCACCCACCACTCCTGGAAGTGGATCGCCTTGCGCTCGCCCTCGACGTCCGCGACCACGTGCGTCTCGAGCCGGTCGTCGGTGGCCGGCAGCATGGTGATGCCGGGCTGCCACCGCTCACACAGCGCAGCGGTCACCGCGGAGAGCGGATACCCAGCGTTGAGCATCGTGGTGCGGACCAGATGGGTGGCGGTGTCCTTGTCGCCCAGGCCGAACCAGGACGGCTCCACGCCGTACTTCGCCAGCTCGTCCCTGACCACCCAGGTCTCGCCGACCCGGCCCCAGCCCCGCTCCGGGTCGGCCGCGCCGCCCAGCGTGTACATGACGCTGTCCAGGTCGGGACAGATCTGCAGGCCGTGCATCCGGACGTCGTCGCCGACGTTGACCACCGCTGTGACTTCTGCGCCGATGGCGCGGGCGTGCGCGCGCACGCCGAGGAGGAACCGGGCACCGCCGATGCCCCCGGTGAGGACCACGATCCGCATCCCCTCATCCTCGCGCACCGGCGTCGCGCCCGGAGTTCGCGGGTATCGGTTTACTCTGGGCCGACCTCGATTACCGCACCGGGAGTAACCGTGACCACTCCACCGCAGCCCACGCCGCCCGGCGAGAAGCCGCTGGGACAATTCCTCCGGCCGTTGCGTGACCTTGCCGTCTACGCCCTGGCCGGTCTCCCGGCCGTGCTGCTCTTCGCCGGCGTCATCGACCTGTTCGGCACCGACTTCATCGGGCGCACCCGCTACAGCTTCGGCAGCTTCGTCAACCTGGTGACGATCTTCTTCCCGCTCGCCGCGGTGCTGCTCGCCCTGGGTGTGAAGCCGGTTCACCCGAAGGCGCGCCTGATCGTGCTGACCGTCGTCGTCGAGTACGCCGTGATGGCCTTCTTCGGCCTGGTCTTCGGCATCCTCTTCGGGATCAGCGGGATCGCGGCGGACGACCCCGGTGGCGCCTTCACCCAGCTGCTGGTCCGGGTGGCGTGGCTCGCGGTGTTCGCGCTGGCGGCGTACGCGGTGGTGCAGATATGGCGCGGCCTGTTCATGGTGCCGCGGCCGCAGCCGCAGCCCGGCGTCTACGGCCAGCCGCAGTACGGTCAGCCGCCCTACGGGCAGCCGCAGTACGGCCAGCCCTACGGGCAGCCGGGGTACGGCCAGGTTCCGCCCGGCCAGCCGCCGTTCGGGCAGCCGCAGCCGCCGTACGCAACCCCGCAGCCCGGTTACGGTCCGCCGCCCTCGCCGTACGGGGCGGCCGGCGCTCCGACCCAGCCGGCGCCGCAGCCGGCGCCGCAGCCGGGCTGGAACCAGCCGCCGGTCGCGACCCCGCCGGTGAGCAGCCCGCCGCCGTCCTCGGGGGCCCCGGCGCCCGGCGCCCAGGTGTCACCCGCCGCGCCGCTGGCCGAGCCGACCCAGGTCGTGCCGAGGGCCGAGGACCGCACCGAGAAACTGCCCGGCGACCGGCCCGGGTTCGGTCCGGCCGACCAGGACCCGCCCCGTCAGTGAGCTGACGCCGTCCGGGCACGGGCGATGGTGTCTCACGACACTGCCCGTGCCCGGAAACGACGGGCGCGTACGGCACGAATCCGGCCTAGGCTGCTTTGCGTGGTAGAGGTCAACGTGGAACCCGTACCGACCGAGGCGAGCATCCGTCGCGCACTGCGCCGGGCCGCCGACGGCAAAGCGATCGACGTCGACGAGGCGACCGCACTGCTCGCGGCCACCGGGGAGCAGTTCGACGAACTCCTGACCATCGCCGGTGGCGTCCGGGACGCGGGCCTGCGGGAAGCCGGCCGGCCCGGCGTGGTCACGTACTCTCGCAAGGTTTTCATCCCGCTGACCCGGCTCTGCCGGGACCGGTGTCACTACTGCACGTTCGCCACCGTGCCGCACCGCCTGCCGGCCGCGTTCCTGGAGCGCGACGAGGTCCTGGAGATCGCCCGGCAGGGTGCCGCGCAGGGCTGCAAGGAGGCCCTGTTCACCCTCGGTGACCGGCCGGAGGAGCGCTGGCCGGCGGCCCGGCAGTGGCTGGACGAGCGTGGCTACGACTCGACCCTCGACTACGTGCGGGCCTGTGCGATCGCCGTGCTCGAGGAGACCGGCCTGCTCCCGCACCTCAACCCCGGGGTGATGAGCTGGGCCGAGCTGCAGCGGCTCAAGCCGGTGGCGCCGAGCATGGGCATGATGCTGGAGACCACCGCCACCCGGCTGTGGTCGGAGAAGGGCGGCCCGCACTACGGCTCGCCGGACAAGGAGCCGGCGGTCCGGCTGCGCGTGCTCGACGACGCCGGCCGGGTCGGCGTCCCGTTCACCACCGGCATCCTGATCGGCATCGGCGAGACCGTCGCCGAGCGGGTGGACTCGCTGTTCGCGATCCGCCGCGCCGCCCGTGAGTACGGGCACATCCAAGAGGTCATCATCCAGAACTTCCGCGCGAAGCCGGACACCGCGATGCGCGGGATGCCCGACGCGGAGCTGCGTGAGCTGGCCGCCACGGTTGCGGTGGCCCGGATCATCATGGGTCCCCGGGCCCGGATCCAGGCCCCACCGAATCTGATCGACGACGAGTTCCCGCTGCTGCTGCGCGCCGGGATCGACGACTGGGGCGGCGTCTCCCCGCTCACCCCGGACCACGTCAACCCGGAGCGCCCGTGGCCGCAGATCGACCTGCTGGCCGAGAAATCGGCGGAGTCGGGCTTCGAGCTCAGGGAACGCCTCACCATCTACCCGGAGTACGTCCGCCGTGCCGACGAGGGCTGGCTGGACCCGCGCCTGGCCGCCCACGTCACCGCGCTGGCCGCGCCGGACGGCCTGGCCCGCACGGTGAACCCGGTCGGGCGGCCGTGGCAGGAGCCGGAGGAGACGTTCGGCACCGGGCGCACCGACCTGTTCGCGGCCATCGACACCGAGGGCCGCACCGGCGACCGCAGGTCCGACTTCGACGACGTCTACGGCGACTGGGACGAGGTGGCCGCACACCTCAAGGCGGCTCCGCGGAGCATGCCGACCGATGTGGTGGCGGCGCTCAAGCTGGCCGCCGACGACCCCGGGGCGCTGCTGCTGGAGAAGCACGAGGACAAGGCGATGGCCCTGTTCAACGCCGACGGCCCGGCCCTCGACGAGCTGGCCAGGATCGCCGACGACCTGCGCCGGCAGGTCAACGGCAACGACATCACGTATGTCGTGAACCGCAACATCAACTTCTCCAACGTCTGCTACGTGGGCTGCCGGTTCTGCGCGTTCGCCCAGCGGGAGAAGGACGCCGACGCCTACCGGCTCTCGGTGGAGCAGGTCGCCGACCGGGCCGAGGAGGCGTGGCGCGACGGCGCCTCCGAGGTGTGCATGCAGGGCGGCATCGACCCGAAGATGCCGGTCACGGCGTACGCGGACCTGGTGCGGGCGGTCAAGCAGCGGGTGCCGGGGATGCACGTCCACGCGTACTCGCCGATGGAGATCGTCACCGCCTCGGCCAAGGCGGGCGTGTCCATCCGCGACTGGCTCACCGAGCTGAAAGAGGCCGGCCTCGGCACCATCCCGGGCACCGCGGCCGAGATCCTCGACGACGACGTGCGCTGGGTGCTGACCAAGGGCAAGCTGCCGACCGCCACCTGGGCCGAGGTGGTCACCACCGCGCACCAGGTCGGCATCCGCTCCAGCTCGACGATGATGTACGGCCACGTCGACCACCCGCGGCAGTGGCTGGGCCACTTCCGGGTGCTGGCCGGCATCCAGGACGTCACCGGTGGCTTCACCGAGTTTGTGGCGCTGCCGTTCGTGCACACCAACGCCCCGATCTACCTGGCCGGGATCGCCCGCCCCGGCCCGACGTGGCGGGAGAACCGGGTGGTGCACGCGATGGCGCGGGTCCTGCTGCACGGCCGAATCGACAACATCCAGTGCTCCTGGGTGAAACTCGGCGACGAGGGCACCCGGGTGATGCTGAACAGCGGCTGCAACGACCTGGGCGGCACGCTGATGGAGGAGACGATTTCTCGGATGGCCGGTTCTGAGTACGGCTCCGCGCGTACGGTTGCCGAACTCAAGGAACTCGCCGCGGCCGCCGGCCGCCCCGCTGTCGAGCGCACCACCGTGTACGGCCGTCGCTAGCCGTCCACATCAGCGTGTGAAGTCGCGCCGCGACTTCACACGCTGACCGTGGCTTGATCCATTCGGCGGACCCGAGACGGGGGACCCCCTGCCACTAGGTTACAAAACGGGTTAAATTGGACGCGAAGGGTCGGCCTGGCGTTACCTTCCGGTGGCTCCGGGAGATAGGGCAGGAACGGGACTGTGAAGCGTCGTCAACGCTTCGGGGAAACGGGCCCATTTAGCAGGTTCGGCTTGACGACGCACGTCTTACACGCGTGTAATTTTGGTGGGGTTGTGGGGACGATGTGGCACATTCGCGTCGAACCCACAGAAACACGCCGCGTGCGTGGGGGGTCAGCGTCGGCTTCACAGCCGACGCGGAATTGGGAGGCACGCCGATGGAAGCGCAGGTTGAAGGGGTAGACCTGCTCGGGGACGCGCCCGAGTGGCAAGAGCGGGCGCTGTGTTCACAGACCGATCCGGAAGCCTTCTTCCCGGAGAAGGGCGGCTCGACGCGCGAGGCCAAGCGCATCTGCGGCCGCTGTGAGGTCAAGGCCGAGTGCCTGGAATACGCGCTCGGGCACGACGAACGTTTCGGGATCTGGGGTGGACTGTCCGAACGTGAACGTCGCAAGTTGAAGCGGCGGGTCGCTTAGGGGGTTCTGAGCCTGGCGGGTGACGCTTCAGGCGAGCTCGTCCGGATCGACGCCGAGCAGGTTGGCTACCTGCTCGATGATCACATCGTGGACGAGGTCGGCGAGGTCCTCACGATCCATCGCCCGGAACTCCAGCGGGCGGCGGTAAAGAACGATCCGTGGCGGCAACTCGTGCCGCCCCGGACGGCCGGGCAGCAGCCGGGCCAGGGGCACCTCGCCGTCCTCGAGCACGTCCGAGTCGTAGACGTTCAGCTCGGGTGGCACGTCCTCCACCGCGAACTCGACGCCGGCCAGCTCCTTCGCATAACGCCGCTCGAGGCTCTCGACGGTGTCCAGCACCAGGTCGTCGAAAATCTCCGCCTTGGTGCGGGCCAGCGGCACGGTCGCCGGAACCAGGCGGCCGCGGAGGCCACGCCCGTGCCGGTCACGCCGGGCCGGGCGGCCCGGCCCGGAGGTACGCGCCGCCTTCGGATCCGTCCGGCGGCGTTCGGGGCTGGTGGTCACGCGGCCAGCGTATCCCCACCCGGGCTCCATACGTGGTCAGCCCGTTCGCATCGTGTGTCTGAGCCGTTAATTCGCCCCAACGGGGCGGCGTGTCGGGCTGTCATGGCCGAATCGTGATGCATCGTTGGTCGGCGTGTCGCGGGGCAACGCTCCCCAGAACGGCCGACGGAGCGATAACGTGCCGCCGTGAGGTCACCACGGCGCTGCTCCCGGAACGGCTGTCCCCGACAGGCGGTCGCCACCCTGACCTACGTCTACAGCGACTCGACAGCGGTGGTCGGACCCCTCGCCGCCTTCGCCGAGCCGCACACGTACGACCTGTGCGAACCGCACGCTCGCAGCCTCACCGCCCCCCGAGGCTGGGAACTGGTCCGCCACGACGGCGACTTCGCGCCCCCACCCCCCACCACTGACGACCTCGTGGCGCTCGCCGAGGCCGTCCGCGAAGCCGCCCGGCCCGTGCCGCGCGCTGAGGAGCCCGACCACGCCCCCGGTCAGCAGACCGGCCGCCGCGGCCATCTCCGGGTGATCCCACCCGCCCACTGACCCGCCAGCCGGTCCTGACACATCCCACCGGGGCCGGGCGTGAGCCGGGCAACCGGCGCCCGCGGCAAGCCGCGGGCGCGCACCAGCCCGTACCGGGCAGGGTTTTAGAGGGCCACCAGCTTGAAACGCTGCCGCAGCCACGGCAGGAGCGTGCGGTAGGCGGCGATCGTGTCCGGCTGGGCGTAGTCGTGCGACAGCACGATGGCGCCCGGCCGGGTGTGCTTCTGCACGATCCTGATGATCTTCTTGCGGTGCTCGGGGTGCGACTCGCCCGCCGGGTGCTCCCAGTCGCGCGGGTCGACCTTCCAGTAGATCGACGTCATCCCCAGCTTCTTGGCGGTCGCGACCACCGGCCCGTTGAAGTGGCCGCCCGGCGCGCGGAAGAAGCGGATCTGCGCGTTCGGCACGGCGGCGCGGATGGCGGCGTTGGTGCGCTCCATGTCGGCCTTGATCTTGGCGACCGGCTTCTTGCCGAGCTTCAGGTCGTGGTTCCACGTGTGGTTGCAGAGGGTGTGCCCGGCCTTGGCGATCGCCCGGACCAGCTCGGGGTGCCGTTTGGCCTGCGTGCCCACCACACAGAACGTCGCCTTGATCTTCTCCCGGGCGAGCATCCGCAGGAGCACCGGCGTGTAGTCCGGGTCGGGGCCGTCGTCGAAGGTCAGCGCCACGCCGTCGGTGCCGGTGAACAGCAGGCTGCCGGCCGGGCCGGTGCGGGTCTTGCGCTTGTGGATGATCGCCTTCTCGGTGCGCTGTGGCGCGACCTTGCTGGGCGCTGATGTGGACGGCGGCGCCGACGAGGGCGCGGCGGCCGACGGCGAGGGCGCCGGTGACGGTGGCGGGCTGAGCGCGATCACCGCGGGCGGGGGTTGGGTCGCCTGTGGAGACGACGTTGTCTGGGCCGCGGCGGCCTGGCCGAGAAGGCCGGTCATGATCAACAGTGCGCTGATCGTGAATGCCTTTCGGGTGTGGGACAGCCGCATCAAGATCCTCCCCAGGTTCGTCGGCGACTGCCGACGATGCCTGGTGATCTCTTGAACCGCCAGTCCCTTACGTATCTTTTAGATGAATTCCGGCACGAAATAGGGACCAACGGCCTATGATCGCGGGCCGCGCACCCGACCCGCGACCGTCAGCCGGCCAGCTCCGCCAGTTCCTCCTCGGTGAGCAGGCGCGAGCGGATCAGGAACCGTACGCCCTCGGGCGCCTCCAGCGAGAAGCCGGCGCCTCGCCCGGGGACCACGTCCACTGTCAGGTGTGTGTGCTTCCAGAGTTCGAACTGCGACGCCGACATCCAGAACGTGATCGGCTCCGGCACCCCCTCGATGGCCAGAGACTCCAGCAGGACGTCGGAGCTGCCGGTGCGGAACTCGCCCTCCAGGTAGCACATCGGCGAGCTGCCGTCGCAGCAGCCGCCGGACTGGTGGAACATCAGTGGGCCGTGCTGCTCCCGCAGCTGCCGCATCATCGCGGCAGCCGCGGGAGTGACGTCAACGCGGGTGGCCATGGCCTAGAAGAAGCCCATCGCCTTGGGCGAGTAGCTGACCAGCAGGTTCTTCGTCTGCTGGTAGTGGTTCAGCATCATCGCGTGGTTCTCCCGGCCGATGCCGGACTGCTTGTAGCCACCGAACGCGGCGTGCGCCGGGTAGAGGTGGTAGCAGTTCGTCCACACCCGGCCGGCCTTGATCGCCCGCCCGGCCCGGTACGCCTGGTTGATGTCCCGCGTCCACACGCCGGCGCCGAGGCCGTACAGGGTGTCGTTGGCGACCTTGATCGCGTCGTCGAAGTCGGCGAACGGCGCGACCGAGACCACCGGCCCGAAGATCTCCTCCTGGAAGATCCGCATCGAGTTGCGGCCCTCGAAGATCGTGGGCTGCACGTAGTAGCCACCGGACAGGTCCCCGGCCATCTCGGCGCGGCCGCCACCGGTCAGCGCACGCGCGCCTTCCTGCCGGCCGATGTCCAGGTACGACAGGATCTTCTCCAGCTGGTCGTTGGACGCCTGCGCGCCGACCTGGGTGTCGGTGTCCAGCGGGTTGCCCTGCTTCAGGTTCTCGGTCCGCTTCACCGCGGCGGCCAGGAAGTCGGAGTAGTGGCTCTGCTGGATCAGCGCCCGCGACGGGCAGGTGCAGACCTCGCCCTGGTTCAGCGCGAACATCGTGAAGCCCTCGAGGGCCTTGTCGTAGAAGTCGTCGTCGGCGCGGCTGACGTCATCGAAGAAGATGTTCGGGCTCTTGCCGCCGAGCTCCAGGGTGACCGGGATCAGGTTCTCCGAGGCGTACTGCATGATCAGCCGGCCGGTGGTGGTCTCACCGGTGAACGCGACCTTGGCGACCCGGTTCGAGCTGGCCAGCGGCTTGCCGGCCTCCACGCCGAAGCCGTTCACGATGTTCACCACGCCCGGCGGGAGCAGGTCGCCGATCAGCGAGAACAGATAGTGGATCGAGGCCGGGGTCTGCTCGGCCGGCTTGAGCACCACCGTGTTGCCGGCGGCCAGCGCCGGGGCCAGCTTCCAGACCGCCATCAGGATCGGGAAGTTCCACGGGATGATCTGGCCGACCACGCCGAGCGGCTCGTGGAAGTGGTAGGCGACGGTGTCCTCGTCGAGCTGCCCCGCGGTGCCCTCCTGCGCGCGGATCACGCCGGCGAAGTAGCGGAAGTGGTCGATCGCCAACGGCAGGTCGGCGGCGAGCGTCTCGCGGACCGCCTTGCCGTTCTCCCAGGCCTCGGCGACGGCGAGCTTCTCCAGATGCTGTTCCATCCGGTCGGCGATCTTGTTGAGGACGATGGCGCGCTCGGTGGGCGAGGTGCGGCCCCAGGCCCCGGCGGCGCCGTGCGCGGCGTCCAGAGCCCGTTCGACGTCGTCGGCGGTGCCGCGGGCGATCTCGGTGAACGTCCGGCCGGTCACCGGGGTGGGGTTCTCGAAGTACTGGCCCTTCGCCGGCGGGACGTACTCACCGCCGATGTAGTGGTCGTAGCGGGACTGGTAGCTGACGATGGCGCCCTCGGAACCGGGCGGCGTGTAGATGGTCACGGTCTCGCCTCCTCTTTGAGGCGGACCCTAGTGACGACTACGTTGCAGAAACGTTGCAAGCGTATTCGCGGGTCAGCTCCGCGACCCGGCGCGCGGCGGCCAGGTCGGCCGGCGCCAGCAGCGCGTAGGCCTCCCACATCTCCAGGTCGTCGGCGCCGAGCGGGCCGTTCAGCCAGGTCTGCACCAGGCGCCGGTCGCCTGCGGCGAGCACGGCGGCGCGCAAGCGATCATCCAGCCGGCGCCGCAGCCGCACGACGCCGGGCGCGTCCGAGGCCGGCAACAACACCCCGGGGTACGACGACAGCGCCTCCCCGACCCGTCCGAGGTCCAGGAGCCGGACCACCGTGCCGAAGTCCACCTCTACTTCGGTGCGCAGCCGGTACGGCCGGGAGTCGAGCAGTTCCGGGCCGAGGATGCGGCGCAGCCGGGACAGCTCGGCGCGGACCGTCACCGGGTTCACGTCGTCGCCGTAGAGGTCGAAGCCGAGCTGGTCGCCGGTGCGCCCCTCCGGGTGCATGGTGAGCAGGACCAGCAGCTCGGAGTGCCGCCGCCCGAGGCGCAGCCGTTTGCCGCCGACGGTGAGCAGCGCCTCGTCCCGGCCTAGGGCAGACACCACCGGGCGGTCCGGCGCCGGCCGTTCCGCACCCAGGTACGCCTCCGCGGCCAGCGCCGTGGCCCGGACCAGCGCCAGACTGTGCGGGTTCGCCAGGTGGTCGCCGCCGGTCACGTCGATCGCCCCGAGCAGCCGCCCGGTGCCGGGGTCGTGGATCGGGGCGGCCGCGCACGTCCACTGCTGCACCGGCCGGCTGAAATGCTCGGTCGCGAAGATCTGGATGGCGTGGTCGACGGCGAGCGCGGTGCCCGGCGCGTTGGTGCCGGCGTGTGCCTCGTCCCAGCGGGCGCCCGGCACGAAGTTCATCGAGGCGGCCCCGCGCAGCGTGGCGGCGTGACCCTCCACCCAGAGCAGCCGCCCGTGCGCGTCGCAGACCGCGAGGATGTGGTCGCCGTCGTCGGCCAGGCCGCCGAGCAGGTCCCGGAAGATCGGCATGACCCGGGCGAGCGGGTGCGCGGAGCGGTAGGCGTCCAGGTCGGCGTCGGCGAGGTCGATCGGGGCGGTGTTGTCGGCGCCGATCCAGGTGGCGGAACGCGCCCAGGAGTCGGCGACCACGGATCGCATCCGATCGGGCCGGGTGCCCCCGCTCAGGAACTGTTCGTGGGCGCGGCCGACCTGACGAATGCGTTCGGCCGGGTCGTCTCCGGGAGTCAGCGCGAGCCACGGGTTCACCGGCAGCACCTCCAGACCCCATCGTGACCCGCGTCACGCGTGGAGACAACTATGCTCCGGCGGTGCAGCGCTGGCCCCGTACCGAAGAAGAAGCTCTCGCCGCGCAGGCGGCCTTGCGCTCCCGCGTGGTCGCGGCGTGCGGACCGGCGTCGCCCACGACTGTCGCCGGCCTCGACGTCGCTTACGACGGTGACCGGCTGGCCGCCGCCGTGGTGGTTCTCGACGCCACCGACCTCTCGGTCCGTGACACCGCGGTGGTCCACGGGCGTCCTGCCTTTCCCTACGTTCCCGGGCTGTTCGCTTTCCGAGAGGTGCCCGCGCTGCTGGACGCCCTGGAGAAGCTGAGCGTGCGCCCGGACGTGCTGGTCTGCGACGGGCAGGGACTGGCCCATCCGCGCCGGTTCGGCCTCGCCGCGCACCTGGGCGTGCTGACCGACCTGCCGGCCTTCGGCGTCGGCAAGACCCGCCTGGTGGGCGAGCACGAGCCGGTGGGCGCGGAACGCGGTGCCCGCTCGCCGCTAATCGACGCGGGGGAGACGGTCGGTGCGGTGCTGCGCACCCAGAGCGGGGTCAAACCGGTCTACGTCTCGGTGGGCCACCGGACCGACCTGGACACCGTCTGTGCGCTCACGCTGCGGCTGAGCCCGCGCTATCGGCTGCCGGAAACCACCCGGGCAGCTGACCGTGCCTGTCGTCTCGCGGTTGCAACCATTCGGCGGTGATCGCTCCGCTACCCTCGGCGCAAAGGTATTCGGCTGAGGAGTGAGCAAGTGGTTGATCTGTCGCAGATCATCAAGGCGTACGACGTGCGGGGCATCGTTCCGGACCAGCTCAACGAGACGGTGGCCCGGGCGCTGGGTACGGCGTTCGTCGAGATGTTGCGCGAGTCCGGGGACGAGCCGGACCGGATCGTGATCGGCCACGACATGCGTGAGTCCGGGCCGGGCCTGGCCGCCGCGTTCGCCCGGGGCGTCAACGCCGCCGGCACCGCCGTCGTCAACATCGGACTCGCCTCCACCGACCAGCTCTACTACGCGTCCGGCGCGCTGAACCTGCCCGGCGCGATGTTCACCGCCAGCCACAACCCGGCGCAGTACAACGGGATCAAGCTGTGCCGGGCCGGTGCCCGCCCGGTCGGGCAGGACTCCGGTCTCGTCATCGTCCGGCAGCGCACCCAGCAGCTGCTCGCCGACCTGAACGCGGAGGCCGACGGCCCGTCCCAGGTGGAGCAGCGCGACGTGCTCAAGGATTACGCCGCGCACCTGCGGTCGCTGGTCGACCTCTCCGGCATCCGCCCGCTCAAGGTCATCGTGGACGCCGGCAACGGGATGGGCGGCTACACCGTCCCGGCCGTGCTCGGTGACCAGGTCCTGCCGCCGCTGCCGCTGGAGATCGTGCCGCTCTACTTCGAGCTGGACGGCTCGTTCCCCAACCACGAGGCCAACCCGCTCGACCCGAAGAACCTGGTCGACCTGCAGAAAGCCGTGCGCGAGCAGGGCGCCGACATCGGCCTCGCCTTCGACGGCGACGCGGACCGCTGCTTCGTCGTCGACGAGAAGGGCGACCCGGTCTCCCCGTCCGCGATCACCGCGCTGGTCGCCGCCCGCGAGCTGGCCAAGTTCCCGGGCAGCACGATCATCCACAACCTGATCACCTCGGCCGCGGTGCCGGAGATCATCAGCGAGAACGGCGGCAAGCCGGTCCGCAGCCGGGTGGGCCACTCGTTCATCAAGGCCGAGATGGCGTCGAGCAACGCGGTCTTCGGTGGCGAGCACTCGGCGCACTACTACTTCCGCGACTTCTGGTTCGCCGACACCGGCATGCTCGCCGCGATGCACGTGCTCGCCGCGTTCGGCGGTCAGCCGCTGCCGCTCTCCGAGTTCGCCGCCGAGTACGAGCGGTACGTCGCCTCCGGTGAGATCAACTCCACCGTGGCCGACGCCTCCGCCAAGATCGCCGAGGTGCGGGCCGCGTTCCCGGAGGCCTCGGTGGACGAGCTGGACGGCATGACCTTCCAGCTCGGCGACGGCTCCTGGTTCAACCTGCGGGCCTCCAACACCGAGCCGCTGCTGCGCCTGAACGTCGAGGCGCCCGACGCCGACCGCATGGCGGCGCTGCGCGACCGGGTTCTGGCCATCGTTCGTGGATAGGATCGCCTCGACCCGTCTTTCACCCCGATGAAGGAGTAGCTCGGTGGCGCTCGATCAGCAGTTGCTGGAGATTCTGGCCTGCCCGGACACGCATCACGCGCCGCTCGACCACGATGCGGACGCGCAGACGCTGACCTGCACCGAGTGCGGCCGGATCTTCCCGATCCGCGACGACATCCCGATCCTGCTCCTGGACGAGGCGATCTCCCCGCCGACCGGCCCGGCCGATTCCCCGGAGCCGGCCGAGGCCGGCGGCGAGGCGGCGGGCTCCGGCGAGGAGGCCAAGTGATGGTCAACCCATTGGACGGCTCGGCCGGCGTCAACGGTCACCGCGTCGCCGACGAGTCGCTGCTCAACGACGAGAAATCGATGCTCGGCAACGACCCGGGCGGCATGCTGCGGGCCACCGCGTCGGCCGGCGCGCAGGTCCGCGAGTCGGCGGCGCTCGCCGCCGAGGTCGACCTGTCGATGCTGGCCGACGAGGGCCGCCCGCGTGCGGTCGTGGTCGCCGGCATCGGCACCGCCGGTCTCACCGGCAACATCCTCTCCACCGTGGCCGGCCCGCGCTGTCCGGTGCCGATCATCGGCCACCGCAGCGCGGGTGTGCCCGGCTGGGTCGGCGCGGCCGACGTGGTGATCGCGGTGTCCGCCTCCGGCCGCAGCCCGGAGGCGCTGGCCGCCGCCGAGGCCGCCGCCCGGCGCGGCGCCCGCCTGGTCGCGATCGGCAACCCCGGCTCCGAGCTGGAGGCGATGGCCGAGCGGGCCCGCGCGCCGTTCATCGGTGTGCCGCGCCGTGCCCCGGCCCGCGCCACGCTGTGGGGCCTGACCATCCCGGTGCTGCTCGCCGGCCGGGCGCTGGGCCTGGTCAAGGTCACCGAGGCGGACATCGCCGAGACCGCCACCCGGCTGGACGACGACGCCGAGCGCTGCCGCCCGGCCGCCGACTCGTTCGTCAACCCGGCCAAGGAGCTGGCTCTCGGCCTGGCCGGTTCGGTGCCGATCGTCTGGGGCTCGTCGCCGCTGGCCACGGTCGCCGCCCGGCGGTTCGCCGACACTCTCGCCGCCAACGCGCGCTACCCGGTGATGGCCGGTGCGCTCGGTGAGGCCGGCCGAGGCCGGGTGGGCCTGCTCGACGGCGTCTTCGGCGGGCTCGCCGAGTCGTCGCGGGACATCTTCGCCGACCCGGACGACACCGACGACAGCGTGACCCGCCTGCGCCTGGTGGTGCTCCGTGACGGCGGGCTGAACCCGGAGGACGACGCCGACGAGCCGGTCGCCGTCGAGGAGCGCCGCGCCGACGCCATCCAGACGCTGGCCGACCGGCGTGGGGTCCGCTGCGACGTGCTGACCGCCGAGGGCGGGTCGACGCTGGAGCGGCTGGCGTCGCTGGTGGCCGTCCCCGACTTCGCGTCGCTCTACCTGGCCCTGGCCCACGGTCTGGACCCGATGGCGGTGCCGGCGATCAGCGAGATGAAGGAGCTGTCGAACCCGATCGCCGAAGGTCTGCAGTGATTCGTCAGGCACTCCCACGAGTGCCTGACAACTGCTAATTTGCCGGGTATGACCGTCTACCCGTTGACCGGCGTGATCCGGCCGTACGCCTGGGGATCCCGGACCGCGATCGCCGACCTGCAAGGCCGCCCGCCCGCCGACGGGCCCGAGGCGGAACTGTGGCTCGGCGCGCATCCGGGAGACCCGTCCACCGTGCCCGCCGGCGACGGAACGGTCGAGCTGACCAAGCTGATCGCCGACGACCCCCGGGGCCAGCTCGGCGGGCCGGTCGCGGAGACGTTCGGGGCGCGGCTGCCGTACCTGATGAAGGTGCTGGCGGCCGACGCCCCGCTGTCGTTGCAGGCGCATCCCGACGCGGCATACGCCCGCGAGGCCTTCGCCCGCCAGGAAGCCGACCCGGACGCTCCGAAGAACTACACCGACGCCCACCACAAGCCCGAGATGCTGGTGGCGCTCACCCCGTTCGAGGCGCTCTGCGGCTTCCGCTCGCCGGCCGCCACCGCCGAGGTGATCGCCGCGTTCGGCCTGGCCCGGCTCGGCCCGGTGGTCACCGCGCTGCGCGCCGGCGACCTGTCCGAGGCGGTGCGCCTGCTGCTCAGCTGGCCCACCGACGACCGCAAGGCGCTGATCGACGACGTGGTGGCCGCCGCCGCCCGGGTGCCGGCCGATCATCCCGAGGCCGACTCGTTCCGGCTGGCGCTCACCCTCGCCGGCCACTATCCCGGCGACCCCGGTGTGCTCGTCGCGCTGCTGCTCAATCTGGTCCGGCTCGCTCCCGGCGAGGCGATCTGGATGCCCGCCGGCAACCTGCACGCCTACCTGCGCGGCCTCGGCGTCGAGCTGATGGCGGCCAGCGACAACGTCCTGCGCGGCGGCCTGACCCCGAAACGGGTCGACGTCGACGAACTGCTCAGGGTGCTCCGCTTCGAGGTCCTCGACGATCCGCTGCTGCACGGCGCCGACCTCGAGCCCGGCGTCACGGCCTGGCGGGTGCCGGTGCCCGACTTCGAGCTCTACCGCATCGTCCTGGCGGAGAACCGCCCTCCGGTCCGCCTGCCCGGCAGCGGGCCGCGCATCATCCTGGGCGCGGTCGGCGACGTCCACATCGGCGAGGACCACGGCACGCCGGTCACGGTCCATCCCGGCACGGCCGCTTACGCGCCGGCCGCCGCCGGCCCTCTCACCGCTGCCGGCACGGGCACCATCTTCCTCGCGGCCGTTCCCGCCTGATCATCTTTTCGGGTACGAGTATGTGCGCCCCCAGGCGCAACGAGCCGGTCCCGCCGGTTTCGCCGCACTGGGGGCGCCCGCCGGAGGCCGGTCCGCGCCACCCGTCCACAGGAGCATCTCGGTTACTCGCCGTGCAGCGGTCGGGCGAGCTGGACAGCGGTCACACCTTCACGCAACGACAGCGCCAGATTGCGCTCCGTCAAGATAAGCGTCCGAAATTTCCCTAAATTCCTTGACATGGCATGTGCGGAGTGTGAATCTAGAAGCACGCAGCGTCATTGGTGATCGGGGGGTCCCACGGACGCGCGCGGTACCAAACCGGGGGGATGAACGGGGCGGCGGGTTTCGACCTGTCGCCCCGTTCGCTATTCGCGGACAGATGTCGGGCGAATCCGCGACAGGGATTCACCCGCTCCGGGCGGCGGGCGGCTCGTACCGTGAGTGGGGTTCAACCTCGACAATTCGGGAGTTTTGGATGACCAGCCGTCCCACGACGCTCGCCGAAGGTGACTTCAAGGTCGCGGACCTGTCGCTTGCCGCATTCGGGCGCAAGGAGATCGAGCTCGCCGAGCACGAGATGCCCGGCCTGATGGCGCTGCGGAAGGAGTTCGGGTCGAGCCAGCCGCTGCGCGGGGCCCGGATCACCGGCTCGCTGCACATGACGATTCAGACCGCGGTCCTGATCGAGACGCTGACCGCGCTCGGTGCGCAGGTCCGCTGGGCGTCCTGCAACATCTTCTCGACGCAGGACCACGCGGCCGCGGCGATCGTCGTCGGCCGGGACGGCACGCCGGACAACCCGCAGGGCGTGCCGGTGTACGCGTGGAAGGGCGAGTCCCTCGAGGAGTACTGGTGGTGCACCGAGCAGGTGCTGCTCTGGCCGGACGGCGAGGCGCCCAACATGATCCTCGACGACGGCGGTGACGCCACGCTGCTGGTGCACAAGGGCGCCGAGTTCGAGCGGGCCGGCGCGGTGCCGTCGCCGGAGACGGCCGACTCGGAGGAGTACGCGGTCATCCTGAAGCTGCTGGCCCGCAGCCTGAAGGAGGACGACAAGCGCTGGACCCGGACCGCCGCCGGGATCAAGGGGGTCACCGAGGAGACCACCACCGGCGTGCACCGGCTCTACGAGATGCAGCAGGCCGGCACCCTGCTCTTCCCGGCGATCAACGTGAACGACTCGGTGACCAAGTCGAAGTTCGACAACAAGTACGGCTGCCGCCACTCGCTGATCGACGGCATCAACCGGGCCACCGACGTGCTGATCGGCGGCAAGGTGGCGGTCGTCTTCGGTTACGGCGACGTGGGCAAGGGCTGCGCCGAGTCGCTGCGCGGCCAGGGCGCCCGGGTGATCGTCACCGAGGTGGACCCGATCTGCGCGCTGCAGGCGGCGATGGACGGCTACCAGGTCGCCACGATCGACGACGTGGTCTCGTACGCGGACATCTTCGTCACCGCGACCGGCTGCTTCAACGTGATCACCCACGAGCACATGGCGCGGATGAAGCACCAGGCGATCGTCGGCAACATCGGCCATTTCGACAACGAGATCGACATGGCCGGCCTGCAGCGGCGCACCGACGTCACGCGGATCACGATCAAGCCGCAGGTCGACGAGTGGCGCTTCGCCGACGGGCACTCGATCATCGTGCTCTCCGAGGGCCGCCTGCTGAACCTGGGCAACGCGACCGGTCACCCGTCGTTCGTGATGAGCAACAGCTTCTCGAACCAGACGATCGCGCAGATCGAGCTGTTCACCAAGACCGACGAGTACCCGGTCGGCGTCTACGTGCTGCCGAAGCGACTGGACGAGAAGGTGGCCCGGCTGCACCTGGACGCGCTCGGGGTGAAGCTCACCGAGCTGACCAAGGAACAGGCCGCTTACCTCGGCATCGCCGTGGAGGGCCCGTTCAAGCCAGAGCACTACCGCTACTGATGGGCCCGAGGGCCTGCGAGGTCGGGATGAGCGTGCCGAAGCCCCCGCTCGCCCGCCGAGCGGGGGCTCGCTGCCCGGCGGTTGCCGCCACCGGGTTCGGCCTTCGCCTTCTCATTACGGCACGGTGACGTCGGCGCTGCAAGTGCATTGCCTGCTCTGCAAGTTGCATCGACACATCGATCCGCCGTTATGGTGGCTCCGTGGCGAGGCCGACATCGACAGCGCGCCGGGAGCTCGGGGGAGAACTGCGCCGACTCCGCGGTGAGCGCCGCGCTGTCGACGTGGCGACCGCACTCGGCTGGTCCGAGTCGAAACTGAGCCGGATCGAGACCGCCCACACCGGGATCAGCGAGTCCGACCTGGACCGGTTGCTCACCCTCTACGGCGTCGCCGTGGAGGACCGCAGCCGGCTGCGTGACCTGGCCCGGCGCGGCCGGGCCCGGGCCTGGTGGACGCCGTACCGCTCGTCCGTGCCGGACCCGTACGACGAGTACCTGGCCCTGGAGGCCGAGGCGGTGCGGATCTCCGAGTGGGAGGCCCAGGTCGTGCCCGGCCTGCTGCAGACCGACGAGTACGCCCGGGCGGTGATCGAGACCGGCGCCGACATCGAGGACACCGCGACCATCCAGCACCGGCTCGCGCTGCGGATGGCCCGCCAGGCCGTGCTGACCCGGGACCCGCCGCCGGGCCTGCGGATCGTCATCGACCAGGGCGTGCTGCTGCGCGAGGTGGGCGGCCCCGAGGTGCAGGCCCGCCAGCTGGCCCGGCTGTACGAGGCGAGCAACCGTCCCGGCGTCGAACTGCTGATCCTGCCGTTTCAGGCCGGTGCGCACGCCGGGCTCATCGAGTCCTTCCTGGTTCTGGAGTTCCCGGACGGCACCCGCAACCCCGTGGTGCACATCGAAGGGCTGACCGGCGGCCTCTTCCGGGTGAAGCCGGAAGAGATCGACGTGTACCAGGACGCCTTCGATGACCTGCTGGAACGCGCATTGTCGCCAGAAGAGAGCCGAACGGCTATCGCTGAGACGAGGGATCACCTGGCGCGTTGAGCGCCCGCCGTGGGTTCCAATGGATGTGCATTCCACGGAAGGAGATGATCATGCAGGACGCCACGCTCACCTGGCGTAAGAGCAGCCGCAGTGGCGCTGCCGGCCACTGTGTCGAAGTTGCCAGCGTTCCGGCCGCCGTGCTGGTTCGTGACTCCAAGGACGTCACGGGTCCGGTGCTGAGTTTCGGCGCCGGGGACTGGTCCGGCTTCATCGCCGGGGTTCGAGCAGGGGAGTTCGACCGGCCCGGCGTGTGATCATTGTCGATCGCTCGCCACGGGCGGTCCCGGACCGGGACCGCCCGTTTTTCTCCGTCTGCGGGTAGGCTCCCGGGCAAGATCGACCCCCAGGTGGCGCGGAGACCGGGAGGACAGTGCAATATTGGACCGCATGAGAGCCCGGGTACTGGTCGTCGATGACGATCCCGCGTTGGCCGAGATGCTCGGCATCGTCCTGCGCAGTGAGGGTTTCCTGCCGTCCTTCGTGGCGGACGGCGAGCGCGCCCTGGCCGCCTTCCGGGAAAATCGTCCCGACATCGTGCTGCTGGACCTGATGCTGCCCGGGATGAGCGGGATAGACGTCGCGCGGGCGATCCGTGCCGAGTCGGGCATCCCGATCGTCATGCTGACCGCCAAGAGCGACACCGTCGACGTCGTGCTGGGCCTGGAGTCCGGCGCCGACGACTACGTGGTCAAGCCGTTCAAGCCCAAGGAGCTGGTGGCGCGGATGCGCGCCCGGCTGCGCCGGGGCGAGGACGCCGCGCCGGAGATGCTCACCATCGGCCCGCCCGGCAACCAGATCACCATCGACGTGCCGGCGCACACCGTGTCCCGGGACGGCGAGGAGGTGAAGCTCACCCCGCTGGAGTTCGACCTGCTGGTGGCGCTGGCCCGCAAGCCGCGCCAGGTCTTCACCCGCGAGGTGCTGCTGGAACAGGTCTGGGGTTACCGGCACGCGGCCGACACCCGCCTGGTCAACGTGCACGTCCAGCGGCTGCGCGCGAAGATCGAGCCGGACCCGGAGCGGCCGGAGATCATCCTGACGGTGCGGGGGGTCGGCTACAAGGCCGGGACCGGCTGATGAGGTTCAGCCGCTAACCTTGCGGCTGAGATGCGTGCTCCGGCCTGGCTCCCCATGCCCGTGCGCCGCGCCCTTCGGGTGGTGCGGCGCTACTGGCGCGTGGCCGCGCGCTGGTTGCGGCACTACTCGGCGCCGGCCCGCCGGTCCTGGCGCCGCTCGCTGCAACTGCGGGTGGTGACCCTCACCCTGGTCGCCTCCAGCCTGCTGGTCGGCACGTTCGGCTGGTTCATCGCGGACCGCAGCGCCGAGATCCTGCTCAGCCGGACCAAGGACGAGGTGTCCTCGGCGATGAGCGGCAAGGTGGTGTATGCGTACAAGCAGTTGACCGTGCACCCGCAGGCATATGACCCGGAACTGCCCAACACGCTGGTGGACACGGTCAACGAGCTGTTCGACGGCGACCCGGCCGAGCCGGGCGGCCCGGTCATCTCGATCCGGGCGTCGAACTATCCGGATCTGCAGCCGGTGACGCTGCCGGTCGTCGACACCCGGCAGCTGATCACCCCGGAGATGGAGCAGGCGGTCACCCAGTCCGGCTCGGTCGCCCAGCAGATCCGCACCGCGGAGATCAAGGGCCACACCACCAAATACCTGGTGTACGGGTCGCCCGTCCCGACCAAGTTCGGTCACCTCGAGCTCTACTACATGGTCCCGCTCACCACCGAGGACCGGACCGCCAATCAGATCCGGACCACGGTGCTGGCCACCGGCATCGCGCTGGTGTTCCTGCTCGGTGTGGTCGCCGGCCTGGTGACCCGCCTGGTGGTCAACCCGGTCCGGGTGGCGGCGCGCACCGCGCAGCGGCTCTCCGCCGGCCTGCTGGACCAGCGGATGAAAGTCACCGGCGAGGACGATCTGGCCCTGCTCGCGGCCGCGTTCAACCAGATGGCGGCGAACCTGCAGCGGCAGATCGTGCGGCTGGAGGAGATGTCCCGTCTGCAGCGGCGGTTCACCTCCGATGTCTCGCACGAGCTGCGGACGCCGCTGACGACCGTACGGATGGCCGCTGATCTGATCTTCTCGGAGCGCGACTCGTTCGAGCCGGCGGTGGCGCGCAGCGCCGAGCTGCTGCAGGCGGAGCTGGACCGGTTCGAGGACCTGCTCACCGACCTGCTGGAGATCAGCCGCTTCGACGCCGGTTTCGCCGCGCTGGACGCCGAGCACACCGACCTGCTGCCGATCGTGCAGCGGGTGGCCGAGCGCCTGACCGGCCTGGCCGAGCGTGCCGGCGTGGAGCTGCAGTTGCGCCTGCCGGAGGCCCCGGTGATCGCCGAGGTCGACCCACGGCGGGTCGAGCGGGTGCTGCGCAACCTGGTCGGCAACGCGATCGAGCACGCCGAGGCCAAGCCCGTGGTGATCACCATGGCGACCGACGAGGCGGCGGTGGCGATCACCGTGCGCGACCACGGGATCGGCTTGAAGCCCGGCGAGGAGCGGCTGGTCTTCAACCGCTTCTGGCGGGCTGACCCGTCCCGGGCCCGGCAGACCGGTGGCACCGGTCTGGGCCTGTCGATCAGCGTCGAGGACGCCCGGCTGCACGGCGGCTGGCTGGAGGCCTGGGGCGCGCCGGGCGAGGGCGCCCAGTTCCGGCTGACGCTGCCGGTGCGCGCCGGCGACCGGCTGGTCGCCGCCCCGCTGCCGCTGATCCCGCGGGACCGCCCGGCCCCGACCGGCGAACCGGCGGAGGTGAGCTGATGCGACGTTGCCTGCCCGCGGTCACCGCCGTGGTGCTGGTGCTGCTAGGAGGCTGCGGGATCCCGGACGAGACCGGGGTCGTCGAGGTCGGCTCCGGCCCGTCCACCGGCATCTCGCCCGGCGACAACGACACCCCGGTGGCCGAGGCGACCCGGGGCACGACCAAGGACCGCCGGGACTTCATCCTCAACTACCTGGAGGCCGCGGCCGGGGACTACGACACCGCGGCGGACCGGGCCCGGGGCTTCATGACGAAGTCGCTGGCCGACCAGTTCAAGCCGGTGAACTCGCCGCGCGTCATCCGGGTGACCGACGACCCGCTGGACGATCTCAACACCGGCCGGGTCGTGGTGTCGTACGAGGTGATCGGCACGCTCGACAAGAACGGCGTGCTGGAGCCGGCCGCCGAGCCGCAGACCGATCAGTACGAGTTCACCGTGGCCGAGGTGTCCGGCGAGCCGGGTCTGTTCCTCGCCAAGGCGCCCGAGCTGCTGCTGCTCAGCGACACCGCGCTGGCGGAGAAATATGCCGAGCGCACGATCTACTTCTGGAACAACAAGCGCACCTCACTGATCCCCGACGTTCGCTACATGGCGCGCACGCTGCCCGAGGAGCAGGAACCCAACACGATCCTCAGCTGGCTCATCGCCGGCCCGTCCCCGTGGCTGCGGGACGCGGTGGAGCTGCTGCCGGAAGGCACCGCGACCCTCGGCAAGGTCCCCGCGGTCGCCGACGACCGCCTGCAGATCAGCCTGAACGCGCAGGCGGTGCCGACCAAGGACGCGGTGGCGGCGCTGGACCGGCTGCGCCGCCAGCTCCAGTGGTCGTTGCGCACCGTGGTGCCGGAGCATCTGGACCTGAAGATCGGCCACCAGGAGACCCGGCACTACGCCGGGAAGGACCTGGACTCCAGCAACATCGCCCACCGGCTCGCCACCCGGCCCGAGCGGTTCGTGGTGTACGACGGCCGGATCGTCCGGATGGCCGACTCCACGAACGAGGAGGAGGCGGTCCCGGCGCTCTCGGCCGCCGCCAACAAGGACATCCGGACCGCGGCGATGCACTCCTCGGCGACGCACACCTTCGTGGCCGTGGTCAGCGGCCGCGACGACGCGCTGCGGGTCGGCGCCACGCCGTTCGGCGGAGAGGTCGCGCTGCAGCCGGTTACCGGCCTGCCGTCCGGTCGCGGGCACCCGGAGTGGGCGATCGCCCCGGACAAGACGACCGACGGCGCGGTGGGCCTGATCATCGCGAACGGCCGGCTCTTCAGCTTCGGCGCGCGGGGCGGCGCGGCGCAGGCGGTCCCGGTGCCCGGGGTGACCGGGAAGATCAGTGCCCTCTCGGTCGCGCCGGACGGTCACCGGGTGGCGGTGGTGGCTGACGGCCGGCTCTACCGGGCGGTCCTGACGGTCACCGGCGACGGCGTCGAGATCAGCGACCCGGAGCAGCTGCGGCCGCCCCTGCAGAACGTCACCGCGGTCGCGTTCAGCAGCGAGAGCTGGCTCAACGTGGCCGGCGGGCGCAACGGCCGGGTCTCGATCGTCCAGGTGTCGATCGACGGGGCGCTCGATGGGCCGAACCCGATCGAGATCGGCAGCGGCGTGGTCAACTACCTGACCGCCTATCCGAGCAACCCGCAGTCGAACCAGTACCACTCCAACTCGGTGTCGTTCACCACCGGGACGGCGGCGTACGACGTGCTCTCCACCGCGGTCCCGATCACCGTCGCCAACCTTGCCGTGGCGCCCGAGCAACCGGCGGCCGGCAAGATCCCCACCGCGCCGTTCTTCATGCAGTGAGATGCTGCCCGCACTCTTCGGTGAACTGGCCGACCTGGTTCTGCCGGGCGCCTGTGCCGGGTGCGGGGCGGAGCGCGTGCGGCTGACGTACGGCACCTGCGCGGCCTGTGTGGCGGCCCTGGAAGCCCTGCGACCGCACCCGGCCGCGCCGAGTCCACCCCCGCCCGGGTTTCCGCCCTGCGCGACCGTCGGGCCGTACGAGGGGCCGCTACGGGGTGCGCTGCTGGCGTACAAGGAGAAGGGCCGGCACCGGCTCGCCCGGCCGCTGGGAACGCTGTTGGCCGGCGCGGTCGCGGCGGTCGCGCCGCGTGACCGCCCGGTGGTGCTGGTGCCGGTGCCCTCCACCGCGGCGGCCCGCCGGGAACGGCACGGTGATCACATGGCGCGCCTGACCGGGCACGCGGAACGCCGTCTCCGATCGGCCGGTTACACCGTGTCGACCGTTCAGCCGTTACGGGCTCTACCCCGGCCTGACTCCACGTCGTTGAATGCTTCCGAACGGTTGATCTCCGCTGTCAATTCGCTGCGAATCAGTCCACGAATCGGCGTTCTGCGGCGCGGCAGCCGGATGAGAGGCACGCTTGTGGTGACGGATGACATCGTCACCACCGGTGCCACTCTGGCCGCGGTGGTACGCCGTCTCGAGGAGGCTGACATGCAGGTCACAGGGGCTGCGGTGCTGGCAGCGACGCAACTGCGCAGGACTACTCCCGGTATTTGAGGGCCCGGCCTCCGGTTTACCGATAGAGGCGAAAGTCAGCCGTCAGTTATCCCAAACGTGTGGTGACGGGCGGGCATAGGCGGGTTAGCGTCTAGGTGACGAGGGTAAGCGGACCGGCTTACCCGGCCACCGGAGCGCCGACAGGGCCTGGTTCGCCGCACCGGAAAGGAGTCGTCTCACCCACGTAGGCCGCGTCGGTGGCAGTCACGCGGCGTTTTCCCTGAGCAACACCTGCGCCGTGGTTCGGCGCCAGCCAGCAAACACGTTGGGGGAGGTCACGAGTGGACATTGTCGTCAAGGGCCGCAACGTAGAGGTTCCCGACCACTATCGAGAGCATGTCGCCGACAAGCTGAGCAAGGTCGAGCGTTACGACCAGAAGCTGATGAGGGCGGACGTGGAGTTGTTCCACGAACGCAATCCGCGACAGTCCGACACCTGCCAGCGGGTCGAGATCACCGTCATGACCAAGGGACCGGTGATCCGCGCCGAGGCACAGGCACAAGACTTCTATGCAGCCCTGGACTGCGCGATCAACAAGCTGGATGCCCGACTGCGCCGCTCTGCCGACCGGCGCCGCGTCCACCGCGGCCGGCACGCCCCGATGTCGGTGGCAGCCGCGACCGCCAACCTCCCCACCGATCTGACCGGTGGCGTCGCCACGCTTGCCGAGCCCTCCGTCGAGACGGAGCTGGCCGAGCACGACGAGAATCAGCCGTGGCGCATCGTGCGGGAGAAGGAACACGTGGCGGAACCGATGACCGTCGACGACGCGCTCTTCCAGATGGAGCTGGTCGGCCACGACTTCTACCTGTTCCTGGACAAGGACAGTGGCCGCCCCAGCGTCGTTTACCGACGCCGGGGCTACGACTACGGCATCCTAAGTCTCGCTGTGTGATCCACCCGCGCTGGAGGCCTGCGCGAGCAGGTCTCCAGCCAGCAGCACGTACTGGACGTCGTCGACGCGGACGCCGTCCTGGCCCGGCAGGCGGGAGCGCTGGTATGCCTCCCGCTGGAAGCCGGCTTTCTCCAGCACCCGCTGCGAGCCGATGTTGGTCGGCAGCGCGCCCGCGATCAGGCGCACGATCCCGGTCTCCGCGAAGGCCCAGAGGGCGACCAGCTGCGCGGCCCGGGTGGTCAGCCCGCGGCCGCGGAACGCCGGCAGCATGCTGTAACCGATCATCGCCTGGGCGAGCGGCGGCTCCTGGTAGTAGAGGCCGATCTCGCCCGCCGGGGTCCCGGTCTCGGCGTCGATGATGATCAGGTCGGCGCGGGTGCCGGAGAGCCACTGCGCCTCGGCCCGGGCGCAGCGCCGGCGGATCTCGTCGGCCGGCATCGGCACCGGCGGCACGCTGGTCGCGATCACGTCCGGCAGGGTGTGCAGCTCGATGTAGAAGTCGACGTCCGACTCGCCGAGCGGCCGTAGCGTCACCACGCCGTCGGTCAGTTCGCCACCGGGCAGGTCCGGGAGCAGGCGGGCGGCCGGCTCCCGCGGGTCGCCGGCCAGCCGGGTGTAGACCAGCATGTCGTCGCGGCCGCCGGCGCCGTTCGGCACGGCCCCTCGGCGTACGCCCTCGCGCGTGTAACCCGCCGCCATCGCCACCCGCTGGGCCGCCGGGTTCTCCCAGTGGATCAGCAGCTCCAGCCGTTCCAGACCGGAGCCGAAGGCGAGCCGGTCGAAGGCCCGCAGCGCCGCGGTGGCCACGCCCCGCCGGCGCGCCCAGGGGGCGACCCAGAACGTCACCTCCGCCTGGCCCCGGCCCGGAGCCGCGGCGTTGAGCCCGATGGCGCCCAGCACCTCGTCGGTGTTCTCGTCGGCGATGACGTGATTGGCGGCCGACGGCTCGGCGTCGGCGCGCGCGAACCGGCGGTACACCGGGTCCTCGTATGCCTTGGCGAGTACCGCCGCATCGGCCGGACGGTACTCTCGCAGCCGGATTCCACTGCCCTGCTCCCACTGGTCCTGGTCCACGGGATCATCCTTGCCGGGACTCGCCCGGGCGCCAAACTGGTTTGAACCTCTCGGCGGCTGCGCTATCAGCGAACTCAGCGCGACGTTTCGTGCTTTTTGTGCGTTTCACCGGAGGCTCGGGTCACAGGTCTAGGGCAGAGGTGCCTACGATGGTCCGGCAGACTGTCTAGGGGAGCGTTGACCCGTGTCGATATTGGAAAAGATCCTCCGTGCCGGCGAAGGCCGCATGGTGCGCCGTCTCAAGGCGATCGCGGACGCGGTCAACTCGATCGAGGACGACTACGTCGACCTGACCGACGACGAACTGCGCGAATGCACCCAGCAGTTCAAGGACCGCTATGCCGATGGCGAGTCACTGGACTCGCTGCTGCCCGAGGCGTTCGCGGTGGCCCGGGAGGGCGCCAAGCGAGTGCTCGGCCAGCGGGCGTATGACGTTCAGCTGATGGGTGGCGCCGCGCTGCACTTCGGCAACATCCCGGAGATGAAGACCGGTGAGGGCAAGACCCTGACCGGTGTGTTCCCGGCCTACCTCAACGCGTTGAGCGGCAAGGGCGTGCACATCATCACGGTGAACGACTATCTCGCCCAGCGTGACGCCGAGTGGGTCGGCCGGGTGCACGTGTTCCTCGGCCTGACCGTCGGCGTGATCCTGCCGAACCGGCCGGCCGCCGAGCACCGCGCGGCGTACGAGTGCGACATCACGTACGGGACGAACAACGAGTTCGGCTTCGACTACCTGCGCGACAACATGGCGTGGTCGAAGGCGGAGCTGGTGCAGCGCGGGCACAACTTCGCGATCGTCGACGAGGTGGACTCCATCCTCATCGACGAGGCCCGGACCCCGCTGATCATCTCCGGCCCGGCCGAGCACTCCGCCCGGTGGTACGGGGAGTTCTCGCAGATCGTGAACCGCCTTCAGCCCGGCAAGGACGGCGAGGGCGACTACGAGGTCGACGTGGCCAAGCGGACCGTCGCGATCACCGAGCGCGGTGTCGCCAAGGTCGAGGACCGCCTGGGCATCGACAACCTGTACGAGTCGGTGAACACCCCGCTGGTCGGTTACCTGAACAACGCCATCAAGGCCAAGGAGCTCTACAAGCGCGACAAGGACTACATCGTCAGCCCCGAGGGCGAGGTCCTGATCGTCGACGAGTTCACCGGCCGCATCCTGCACGGCCGCCGTTACAACGAGGGCATGCACCAGGCCATCGAGGCGAAAGAGGGGGTGGAGGTCAAGCAGGAGAACCAGACCCTGGCGACCGTCACCCTGCAGAACTACTTCCGCCTCTACGACAAGCTCGGCGGCATGACCGGTACCGCGCAGACCGAGGCCGGCGAGTTCAACAGCGTCTACAAGGTCGGCGTCGTGAGCATCCCGACGCACCGTCCGATGATCCGGATCGACCACCCGGACGTCATCTACAAGACCGAGCGGGCCAAGTTCAACGCGGTCATCGAGGACATCGCCGAGCGGCACGCCACCGGCCAGCCGGTGCTCGTCGGCACCGTCTCGGTGGAGAACTCCGAGATCCTCTCCACCCTGCTGCGCAAGCGCGGCATCCCGCACAGCGTGCTGAACGCGAAGTTCCACGCGCAGGAGGCCACGATCATCGCGCAGGCCGGCCGGAAGGGCGCGGTCACGGTCGCCACCAACATGGCCGGTCGTGGTACCGACATCCTGCTCGGCGGCAACCCGGAGTTCCTCGCCGCGGCCGAGCTGCACCAGCGCGGCCTCGACCCGGTGGAGAACCCGGAGGAGTACGCGAAGGCGCTCGAGGAGGTCCTGCCGAGCGTCAAGGAGGCCTGCGACCAGGAGGCCGCCGAGGTCCAGGCCGCCGGTGGCCTCTACGTGCTGGGCACCGAGCGGCACGACTCGCGCCGCATCGACAACCAGCTGCGTGGCCGGTCCGGCCGGCAGGGTGACCCGGGCGAGTCCCGGTTCTACCTGTCGCTGCAGGACGACCTGATGAAGCGGTTCCGGGCCGGCGCGGTCGAAGCGGTCATGGAGCGCTTCAACATCCCGGAGGACGTGCCGATCGAGTCCAAGATGGTGACCCGGCAGATCCGCAGCGCGCAGACCCAGATCGAGGCGCAGAACGCCGAGATCCGGAAGAACGTCCTCAAGTACGACGAGGTCATGAACAAGCAGCGCCAGGTGGTCTACGCCGAGCGCAAGCGGGTGCTCGACGGCGAGGACATGCACGACCAGGTCACCCACATGATCGACGACGTCATCACGGACATCGTCTCGGTGGCCACCGCCGAGGGGTACGCGGAGGACTGGGACCTCGAGCAGCTCTGGACCGACCTGAAGCGGCTCTACCCGCTCACTCTCACCCTCGACGACATCATCGAGGAGTCCGGCGGCGAGCGGAACACGATCGACCGGGACTTCCTGATCGAGCAGCTGCGGCAGGACGCTCAGGCGGCCTACCAGGCTCGCGAGGAGGAGCTCGGCGCCGAGGCGCTGCGGGAGCTGGAGCGTCAGGTGCTGCTCGCGGTCATCGACCGCAAGTGGCGCGAGCACCTCTACGAGATGGACTACCTGCAGGAGGGCATCAGCCTGCGGGCCTACGCGCAGCGCGACCCGGTGGTCGAGTACCAGCGCGAGGGCTTCGACATGTTCAACCAGATGATGGAGGGCATCAAGGAGGAGGCGGTCGGTTTCGTCTTCAACCTGGAGGTTCAGGTCGAGGAGCAGCCCACCGTCACCGTCGACCCGAGCCAGGCCTACGAGCTGCCCAAGGTCGGCACCGACGAGACGCCCGACGAGCCCGAGCACGAGCGGGTCGAGGTGCACGCCAAGGGCCTCGGCGGCCCCGGCCGCCCGCAGAACCTGCAGTACACGGCGCCCGCGATCGACGGCGAGGCCGGCGACGGCCGCCCGGTGATCCAGCAGCGGCCGACGCCGCCCAGCGCCATCGGCCCGGGTGGCTCGCCCATCCCGGCCAGCCCGGCGCACACCGGTGGCCGGCACTCCGCCCGCTCCGGCGGCCAGGCGGAGTCGAGCGGGCCGTCCCGCAACGCGCCCTGCTACTGCGGCTCCGGCAAGAAGTACAAGCGCTGCCACGGGGCGCCCGGCGCGGCCTGATCCCGTCAGCTGACGACAGGTGGCCCGTCCACCGGCATCCGTGCCGGCGGGCGGGCCACCTGCTTTCGGGTCGTCGGGCCGGAGCGCCCGCCGCCTGTGCCGCTCGCCGGACGCTCCGGGGTTCAGATGAGGCGTAGCGCGGTGGCGCTCCAGCTCTGCTGGTGCAGCTCCAGGCGCAGCGCCATGGCCCAGGTGCGCTCGCCGGTCACCAGGGCCACCGCGGCCTCCACCGCGCCGGGACGCGGCTCGCAGAGCCGCAGGCGCAGCACCGCCACGGGCGCCGGCCGCCGTGGCCGCCGGCCGCCCACCCGGCTCGTGGCGCGCAGCTCGGCCACCCGTCGTGCCCCGGCGAGGCCTTCCGCCACCACCTCGGCTGCCGCGCTGGGCATCGCGAGCCGGCGCAGGTGCGCGGCCGGCCGGTATCCGTTGAGGACCTCGACGCACAGGTGCACGAAGCGGCGGACGGCGAGTTTCGCGTCGGTCGAGGCGCCGGCCACCACCGGGGGCCGGGGAGCGGGGCGTGTGCCCTCCGCGGCCGGCGCGGGGCGTGGGACCTGCCGGGCCGACCAGTCCAGTGGCAGCTGCCGCGCCGACGCCCAGACCTGGGGAGTCAGCTCGTCGTCGAACGGAGGTTCATACCGAGGGACCGGGCGCAGGCGGATCGCCGGCCGGTGCCCGGTGGATGCCATCTCGATCGTCGAGCGCATCGCCACCGCCAATCCTTGCGTTTGCCTCTGTTTGCCTTCGATGGCTGAAGTCTTGCCGCTCGACGGGAGGCCGGTCAAGCGAATCCCGTCAATCCGGGAAGAGGCGCAAAAGGCTCATTCCGGCTCGCGTTCGGTCAGCGGGTTGGCACGCACCCACGCGGCCGTCTCCGCGTACTTCTGCTGGATGTACTCCTCCAGCCTGGCGCGCTCGACGCGCCACTGACCGCGCCCACCGATCTTGATCGCGGGCAGCTCGCCGCTGCGCACCATGTGATAGACCTGCGAGTCCGAGACGTTCAGCTCGGCCGCGACGTCGGACAGCAACAGAAACCGGGACTCCACACCCTCAGTTTGCCACCGTTTGCCTTCGCTGACGTTCCCGCGGTTCGCGACTCCCGGGTCACCACGATCCGGAGACGCCTGGTGAAATGAGGCCTGCCCGGCCCGCGGTGGCGGTTGTAATGACCCGGGACGTGATGTGCAGGAGGAGAAAGTGCCGATCACCGAGCTGGTCCGGGTCTACGTGCCGGCCACCCTGCCGATGCTGGCCGCCCTGCGCACCTCCGGGCAGCTGGGCGACGGCGCGATGGTCGCCCACGCGGTGACCCCCGCGCTACGCGAGTGGTACGCCGAGGGCGACGAGGAGGAGCTGGAGTACGTCGCCTTCACCCGGGCCGCCCAGGGCGCCCTGCAGCTGCTGCGGCACGACACCGCCGCCCCGCGCCGCCGGGTCGTGGTTTCGGCCGACGTGCCGGCCGCCAACCTGCAGCGGGAGGACACCGAACTCGGGTCGAGCACGGTTCGCCTGCCGCAGCCGGTGCAGCTGAAGGAGCTCGCCAGCATCCACGTCGACGGCACCGACGCGGCCGAGGCGGTCGCGGCCGCGGCCGACGTGGTGGAGGAGGCGCTGGCGGGGGACCCCGACGCCCAGTTCACCGTCGACGGCGCCGAGGATCACGAGCTGGAGTGGTACGCCGTCTCCGAGCTGGACGAGTTGGTCTGAGGGTCGTCCTCCTCGTCCTCTTCCTCCTCGTCGTCGGCGGGGGACAGCGTCCGTCCGACCGCGAGGATCGTCGTGATCGCCCCGACGAAGAGCACCGCCAGCGCGCTGTTCAGCCGCGCGGTGCTCAGGATCTCCTGCGCCAGCTGGTCCATCGGGCTGACCTTCCCGGCCAGCTCCAGCACCTCTGAGCCGGCGGTGCGCGACAGCACCTCCCCGATCACCAGGATCAGGCCGGGGCCGGCGCCGGCCAGCGCGTACATCGGCCAGCGCACATCCGCGCCGTCGGCGTGCCGCCGGGCGCGGCGCAGCACCGCGTAGCCGATCAGCCCCGCCGCGAGGCCACTGAGGGCGGCCTGGCCGTAGGTGAACCACTGTGCCGCGTTCGCCGAGGACTCGGTGTCGCCCGCGCCGAGCAGGTCGAGCACCGGGTTCTGGAAGAGGTTCAGCACGAAGCCGATCACGAAGACCCCGACCGCGGCGGAGCAGGCCGCGGCGATGACCGGCGGGATCCGGAACCCGGCGACCGCGCCGCCGATCGTCGCGGCCGCGGCCACCGTGCCGCCGACGATCGCGTAGAGCGACCCGGCGGTGTTGATCGTGATGATCGGCAGTGCGCTGAGGACACCGACGAGCAGGCCCGCACCGGTGGCGACGGCGAACCGGACGGTCGCGCCGAGCGTCCGGCGGCGGCTGAGCAGGGTGAGCACCAGAAGCGCCACCGCGGCGCCCGCGACCAGGTCGGCCGAGACCGCGCCGGGCAGTGCGTACGCCGTGGAGGTGACCTCCATCTCGGCGTTGCCCCGGCTGGTGATGGTGACCCGGGCGGACCAGAGCATCGCGGCCGCCCAGGCGAGGGCGGCCGCCGCGAGCAGCGCCACGGTGAGCCGGGACTCCTCGACGGTCTCCGGGGCGGTCGGGCGGTCAGTCATGGGGGTCAGGGTAACCGGCGAACCTGCGGCATCCCGATCGGCCGGGCCTGAGGTGCGAGGATGAGTGAACAGCGCCCCTCGACGTGGAGGAGTTCGCATGGACGCCCTGTTCTCCGTTCCGGCTCCCCGGAACGAACCGGTCCGCGGCTATGCGCCGGGCAGCCCGGAGCGCGAGTCGCTTCAGGAACGGCTGACGGCACTGCGCGGCGACCAGGTCGATCTGACGATGACGATCGGTGGCCGGCACCGGATGGCCGACGGCCCGCCGATCGAGGTGGTGCAGCCGCACCGGCACCGTGCGGTGCTCGGGGTGACCGGCAACGCCTCGCGGGCCGACGCCGCGGCGGCGGTGGCCGCGGCCAAGGAGGCCGCGCCGATGTGGCGGGCGCTGCCCTACAACGAACGGGCGGCGGTCTTCCTGCGCGCTGCCGAGCTGCTGGCCGGCCCCTGGCGGGACACCCTCAACGCCGCCACCATCCTGGGCCAGTCGAAGTCCTGCTACCAGGCGGAGATCGACTCCGCCTGCGAATTGATCGACTTCCTGAGGTTCAACGTGCACTTCGGGGAACGGCTGCTGGCCGAGCAGCCGGAGTCGTCGCCGGGTGTCTGGAACCGGTTCGACCACCGGCCGCTGGAAGGCTTCGTCTACGCGATCACCCCGTTCAACTTCACCGCGATCGCCGGCAACCTGCCGTCCGCGCCGGCGCTGCTCGGCAACACCGTGATCTGGAAGCCCTCGCCGACCCAGCAGCTGGCCGCGCACTTCACGATGCGGCTGTTCGAGGCGGCGGGCCTGCCGCCCGGCGTGATCAACATGGTGACCGGGGACGGCCTGGCGGTGTCCGACGTGGTGCTCGCCGATCCGGATCTGGCCGGCATCCACTTCACCGGCTCGACGACCACCTTCCGGCACCTGTGGCGCACGGTCGGCGAGAACATCGACCGCTACCGCACCTATCCACGGCTGGTGGGGGAGACGGGTGGCAAAGACTTCGTCTTCGCACACCCCAGCGCGGACGCCGGCGCGCTGCACACCGCGTTGCTCCGAGGGGCGTACGAGTACCAGGGGCAGAAGTGCTCGGCGGCGTCCCGTGCCTACGTGCCCCGCAGCCTCTGGGAGGGCGGCCTGCGTGACCAGCTGGCGTCCTCAGTCGCGGCCGTCCGCTACGGGGACGTCACCGACCTCTCCACCTTCGGCGGCGCCGTGATCGACGGCCGGTCGTTCACCCGGCTGGCCGGCGCCCTCGACCGGATCAAGAACAGCGACTCGTGCACTGTGCTGGCCGGCGGGGTTGCCGACGACGCCGAGGGCTGGTTCGTCGCACCCACCCTCGTGGAGGGCACCGACCCGACCCACGAGATGTTCACGACGGAGTTCTTCGGGCCGATCCTGGCGGTCCACGTCTACGCCGACGACGACTTCCGGTCCGCGGTGGCCCAGGCGGACGCGGCCACGCCGTACGCGCTCACCGGCTCGATCTTCGCCACCGACCGGTCGGTGGTGGAGTGGGCGCAGCGGGAGTTGCGGTTCACCGCGGGCAACTTCTACATCAACGACAAGCCGACCGGGGCGGTGGTCGGGCAGCAGCCGTTCGGCGGCGCGCGGGGCAGCGGGACCAACGACAAGGCCGGTTCGATCCTGAATCTGCTCCGGTGGGTGTCGCCGCGGACGATCAAGGAGACGTTCGACCCGCCGACTTCGTGGCGTTATCCCCACATGGGATGAGCCTTCAGTCCGGTCTAAGGGTGCGGTTGGGGCGGTTGGACGGGATTGTCTGGTTTTGCACGGCGATTCGGTATACTTTGCCCGATTCCTGCCTTGCACGTGCCGTCTGACCGTTTGGATGCTCCATTTTACCTGGTCAACCACCGGTCAGGCGGCAAAACGCCCGTCACCGACGCTCGTTGTCGGACTGTCTGTGCGGGACAGTCGTTTGTGGAGGCGCAAACTGGACGGATCAGGCGAAATCCTGGACGGCGGCGTTACAAAGTGGCAGCTTAGAAGGCATGCCCGACTTCCAAATCAATCCGACGGCGGCTGCCCTCCTCGGGCTCCTTCATGAGGGGCCGATGACCGGTGGTCAGCTGATGGCGGCTGCCGAACGCCGCCTCGGGCCCTACTGGTCGATGACGCGGAGCCAGGTCTACCGCGAATTACCCGTTCTGGCCGAAATGGGGTATGTCCGTCTCGGTAAGCCGGGCCCCCGGTCCAGTCAGCCCTATGCGATCACCGCCTCCGGCAAGCGAGCCTTCAGCCGGTGGCTCACCGAGTCTCCCGGTCGCGACGCGCTGCGCAACCCGGTGGCCCTGCGGGTCGCCTTCGGTCAGCAGCACAGTGGCGATCAGTTGCAAGAGCTCTACACCAGCGCCAACGCCTACCACTCGGAGGCCATGGCGATGGCGAAGGAGCAGGCCAAGGAGGCCAAGAAGAACGGCGATCCGTACGGCGCCGCGGCGCTGGAGTTCGCGGTCGCCTATCACAAGGCCGCTCTCAGCTGGCTCAAAGCCGTCCCGACGGGCTGATCAACTCGGCCCGCCCCGCGACGGAGAACCGATGCGAACCCAATGGCCACCGCCCGGCCGTCTCACCGGCCGGGCGGCGTAGTCTTGAGTGTCGTGACCGCTGCCGACTTTCCCGAGCAACTGAAGACCCTCGACGCGACCCTGCGCAACATCGAGAACGTCCTGGACGTCGACAAGCTGCGCCGGGACAAGGCGGACCTCGAGGAGCAGGCCTCCGCACCGGACCTGTGGGACGACCAGGCCCGTGCGCAGGAGGTGAACAGCCGCCTGTCGTACGTGTCGGGAGAGATCTCCAAGCTGGAGCGCCTGCGCACCCGGCTGGACGATGCCGGGCTGCTGCTCGAGATGGCCGAGGACGAGGGTGACACCGGCTCGATCGCCGAGGTGGGTGACGAGCTCGTCGCCCTGACCAAGGCCATCGAGGAGATGGAGGTCCGCACCCTGCTCTCCGGTGAGTACGACTCCCGCGAGGCCCTCGTCGCGATCCGGGCCGGCGCCGGTGGCGTCGACGCCGCCGACTTCGCCGAGATGCTGATGCGGATGTACCTGCGCTGGGCCGAGCGCCACGGTTACCCCACCGAGGTCTACGACACGTCCTACGCGGAGGAGGCCGGCCTCAAGTCCGCCACCTTCACCGTCAAGGTGCCGTACGCGTATGGAACCTTGAGCGTGGAGTCGGGCACCCACCGGCTGGTCCGGATCAGCCCGTTCGACAACCAGGGCCGCCGGCAGACCAGCTTCGCCGGTGTCGAGGTGATGCCGGTGGTCGAGCAGACCGACCACATCGACATCCCGGACAACGAGATCCGCGTCGACGTCTACCGGTCCTCCGGCCCCGGCGGGCAGAGCGTCAACACCACCGACTCGGCGGTCCGGCTCACCCACATCCCGACCGGCATCGTGGCGTCGTGTCAGAACGAGAAGTCGCAGCTGCAGAACAAGGCGGCCGCGATGCGCGTCCTCCAGGCTCGCCTGCTGGAGCGTAAGCGCCAGGAGGAGGCCGCCAAGATGGCCGATCTCAAGCAGGACACCACCGGATCGTGGGGCGACCAGATGCGTTCGTACGTCCTGCACCCCTACCAAATGGTGAAAGATTTACGGACTGAGCACGAGGTCGGCAACCCTTCGTCGGTCTTCGACGGCGACTTGGACGGATTCATCGAGGCGGGCATCCGTTGGCGGAAGCAGAATCAGATCGCCGCATGACGGAACCCGTCACTGTCCGCCACCTCGCCTGAACACTCGGTCAGGCGGGAAGTGCCCGGTTTAGCTGTTACCGCAGGTGGCAAATATTCCGGGCCCCGGCGGACTTGGCGATTTCGTTACACCGCGTAGACTCCAGTCCCGTGATTCAGCTCGAGAACGTGACGAAGACGTATCCGAAGGCGTCTCGGCCGTCGTTGGACAATGTCAGCGTCGGCATCGAGAAGGGTGAGTTCGTCTTCTTCATCGGCCCCTCCGGTTCCGGCAAGTCGACGATCATCAAGCTGCTGCTCCACGAGGTCGCGCCGACCCGTGGCAAGGTGGTGGTGAACGCCAAGGACGTGACCACGCTCCGGTCCTGGAAGGTTCCGCACTTCCGCCGGTCGATCGGTTGCGTGTTCCAGGACTTCCGCCTGCTGCCCAACCGCACCGCGTACGAGAACGTGGCGTTCGCGCTCGAGGTGATCGGCAAGACCAAGGCGGTCGCCCGGCGTGTCGTGCCCGAGGTTCTCGAGCTGGTCGGCCTCGGCGGCAAGGAGCACCGGTACCCGCACGAGCTCTCCGGTGGTGAGCAGCAGCGTGTCGCGGTCGCCCGGGCGTTCGTGAACCGCCCGCTGATCCTGCTGGCCGACGAGCCGACCGGTAACCTCGACCCGGACACGTCGATCGAGATCATGCGACTCCTGGACCGGATCAACCGGACCGGTACGACGGTCGTGATGGTCACCCACGACTCCAACATCGTCAACCAGATGCGCCGGCGGGTCATCGAGATCGAAAGCGGGCGGATCGTCCGTGACCAGGCGCGCGGTGTCTACGGTTAGGCCCGGCTCCGCCCACGTATCGACAGCTGCAGTTCAGACACGCGGAGTCCTGGAAGGATCCCCCCGATGCGCGTGAAGTACGTCCTCAGCGAGGTCCTGGTGGGCCTGTGGCGCAACGTCACGATGACGGTCGCCATGATCATCACCATGTCGGTCTCGTTGACCATGCTCGGCGCCAGCGTGCTGATGTACATGCAGGTCGACCAGATGAAGGACTTCTACTACGACAAGATCGAGGTCTCGGTCTTCCTGGCCGACGACGTCGACGAGGGTCAGAAGGCCGCGATCAACCAGGCGATCGACTCCAGCGCGCTCGTCGCGGAGAAGACGCACGAGACGAAGGAACAGGCCTTCGAGCGGTTCAAGCTGCTCTGGAAGGACTCGCCCGACTTCGTCAACGCGATCAACGCGGACAGCCTTCCGGAGTCCTACCGGGTGAAGCTCAAGAACCCGGAGCAGTACGAGGACTTCGCGAAGCAGATCGAGGGCCTCGCCGGCATCCGGCAGGTCATCGACCAGCGCACCCTGCTCGACAAGGTGTTCAACATCTTCAACTCGATCCAGGTGATGTCGCTGGTCGTCGCGGCGGTCATGGCGTTCGCCGCCTTGCTGCTGGTCGGTAACACGATTCAGGTGGCGGCGTACAGCAAGCGGCGCGAGGTCGCGGTGATGAAGCTCGTCGGTGCGTCGAACTGGTTCATCCAGGCGCCGTTCGTGCTCGAGGCGGTCGTCGCCGGCCTGATCGGTGCGATCCTCGGTTTCGTCGCGCTCTTCATCGGCAAGGTGGTCCTGCTGGACAACAAGCTCCAGGCGCTGACCACCATCCTCACGCCGATCCCGGACGGCAACGTCTGGCTGATGCTCCCGCTGCTGGCCGGCGTGGGTGCTCTGGTCAGTGCCGTCACCGCGTGGGTCACCCTGCGCTTCTACCTCAAGGTCTGACGTTCCGAACGGCCGCGAACCGAAGGTTCGCGGCCATCGGGCGGTTTGCGGCTTTCCGCGGCATTAGTCGGAGTACGGTGACTCCTCGTGGGGTATCGCCGATTTCTCGCCGCCTGCCTCTGCCTGTTGAGCCTCGCCGGGACGGTTCTGTTCGCCCCGGCGCCGGTTGCGGCCGACCGGGGCGACGACGCCGCCCGTGCGGTCCGCCGGGCCGAAGCGCTCCTGGAGAGCGCCAGCGCCACCGCCCGCGCCGCGGCCCGCAACCTCGCCCACGCCACCGCCGCCCTGCCGGCCGCCCAGCACAAGGTGGCCACCACCCGCGGGGTGGTCGCGGCGACCCGCGTCGAGGCGAACACCGCCCGCCAGCGCGCCGACGCCGCCCGTCTGGCCTACCGCCGGATCGCCGACCGCTACACGAGCGCCGCCGACCGGGTGCAGGACGCCCGGGAACGGGTCGACGAGATCGCCCAGGCCAGCTACATGGGCAGCGGCTTCGCCCGGCTCAACGTCCTCGTCTCGGCCAGCGGACCGCAGGACCTCATGGACCGGCTCGGGCTGGTCGACCAGCTCATGGATCACGAGCGGGCGGAGGTCCGTACCCTCGTCGGGGCTCGCCGGGAAGCTCGCGTCGCGCACGACCGGGCCGGCGCCGCGAAGCGCGCCGCCGAAGATCTGGAAAGAGCGGCCGTCTCCAAGCCGAGCCGGGATCGGTGAGCTCTTCGCCGAGGAGGTGCGCTACTGCGACCCGATCGCCGCGGTCGAGGGCCGGGACGCGCTGCACGCGCTGATC
>NZ_JBEZZB010000100.1:0-39334 GCF_040638955.1 Actinoplanes sp. NPDC024001 | reverse complement strand
CGCCTGGTCGCCTACGTGGTTGCGGCCGATGCGCAGGCTGAGATGGCCGGGCTGCGGGAGTTCGTCGGGCAGCGGCTGCCGGACTACATGGTGCCTTCGGCGGTGGTGCTGGTGGAGCAGTTGCCGTGGAACGTCAACGGCAAACTCGACCGCAAAGCCCTCCCCGCCCCCGAATACGAGACGGGCGCCGGCCGGGGTCCGGTCACGGTTCGCGAGGAAATCCTGTGCGCCGTGTTCGCCGAGGTCCTCGGACTGGAGCGGGTCGGCGTCGACGACGACTTCTTCCGGCTCGGCGGGCACTCACTGCTCGCCGTACGGCTGGTCTCGCGGGTGCGGACCGTCCTGGGCCGGGAACTGCCGCTGCGGGTGCTCTTCGAAGCCCCGACGGTGGCCGGCCTGGCGGCCTGGCTCGCCGGAGCGAACGCCGACCGGGCGCGACCGGCCCTGCGAGTGGAGGAACGGGCGGAACGGCCGGTGCTGTCGTTCGCGCAGCAGCGGCTGTGGTTCCTCAGCCAGCTGGAGGGCCCGAGCCCGCACTACAACCTGCCGTTCGTGGTGCGCCTCGGCGCCGGCCTCGACGTCGGCGCGCTGGAGACGGCGCTGCACGACGTGATCGGCCGCCACGAGTCGCTGCGCACCGTGTTCGCGGTGGCTGACGGGCAGCCGTACCAGCGCATCCTGGATCCCGCGGAGCTGGACTGGCAGTTGCCGGTGCGCGCCGTGGATCCGGCCGAGCTGCCGCAGGCAGTCGCGGAGGCGACCGGCTACGCGTTCGACCTGAACACCGAGATCCCGTTCCGGGCCTGGCTGTTCGCGACCGAGACGGACGGGTCCGTGCTGGTGCTCGTGATGCATCACATCGCGAGTGACGGCTGGTCGATGGCGCCGCTCGGCCGGGACCTGTCCACCGCCTACGAGGCCAGGCTGCGCGGCGAGGCCCCGACCTGGGAGCCGCTGCCGGTGCAGTACGCCGACTACGCGGTGTGGCAGCGCGAGCTGCTGGGCTCGGAGTCGGACCCGGACAGTCTGCTGTCCACGCAGGTCGACTACTGGCGGGAGACGCTGGCCGGCGCGCCGGAGGAACTGCACCTGCCGACCGACCGGTCGCGTCCCGCGGTCGCCTCCTACCGCGGGCACCAGGTGCCGCTGCAGGTGCCGGCCGAGGTGCACCAGCGCCTCGCCGAGCTGGCCCGGGCCGAGGGCGTGACCACGTTCATGGTCCTGCAGGCGGCACTGGCGGTGGCGCTGTCCCGGCTGGGCGCCGGCACCGACATCCCGATCGGGTTCCCGATCGCCGGCCGCAACGACGAGGCCCTCGACGATCTGGTCGGGTTCTTCGTCAACACCCTCGTCATCCGTACCGACCTGTCCGGGGACCCGACGTTCACCGAGGTGCTCGGCCGGGCCCGGCAGAGCGCGCTGGGCGCGCTGGAACACCAGGACGTGCCGTTCGAGCGGCTGGTCGAGGAACTCACCCCGAACCGCTCGCTCGCCCGGCACCCGCTGTTCCAGGTGATGCTGACCCTGCAGAACGTCGAACGCGGCACGGTCACCCTGCCGCAGACCGACGCCGGCGCCGGTCAGGCCCGGTCCGGTCCGGCGAACGCCGCCGCCCGGTTCGACCTGGACGTGACGGCCGTCGAGTCCTTCGACGAGCAGGGCCGGCCCGCCGGACTGCACGGTGTGATGATCGCGGCCGCCGATCTGTTCGACGAGTCGACCGCGCAGCGGATCGCCGAGTGGTTCGCTCGGGTGCTGGCGACCGTCACCGCTGAGGCGGGGACCCGTCTGCGTGACGTCGACCTGCTCGATGCCGGGCAGCGTGATCGGGTGCTGGCCGGGTGGAACGACACCGCCGCTGAGATCACCGCCGGGACGACGGTGGCGCTGTTCGAGCGGCAGGTGGCGGCGACTCCGGACGCGGTCGCGGTGGTCGCCGACGGTGTCGAGCTGTCGTATCGCGAGCTGGATGCGGCGGCGAATCGGGTGGCCCGGTACCTGGCCGGTCAGGGTGTGGGTGTCGAGTCGGTGGTCGCGGTCGTGATGGACCGCGGCGTCGACCTGGTGGCCTCACTGCTGGGTGTGTGGAAGGCGGGCGCGGCGTATCTGCCGATCGATCCGCAGCAGCCGGCTCAGCGCATCGAGTTCATGCTGGCCGACAGCGGCGCGGCGCAGGTGCTCAGGTCGCCGGTCGGTGATGACGACAGCCCGCTGACTGAGGACGAGCGGCACGGCCGTCTGACAGCGGACAGCGCGGCGTACGTGATCTACACGTCCGGGTCGACCGGCACGCCGAAGGGCGTCGTCGTCCCGCACCGGGGTGCCGTGAACCTCGGCTTGGCGCAGGGCAGGGCCTGGCAGACCGGACCGGGAGCCAGGGTTCTGCAGTTCGCGTCGGTCGGCTTCGACGCGGCGACCTCCGAGTTGCTGATGGCGCTGTGCTGGGGCGCGACGCTGGTGGTGGCTCCGGCGGCAGAGCTGAAGCCCGGTTCGGGGCTGGAGGAGGTGCTGGTCCGGCACGCGGTGACGCATGTGACGTTGCCGCCGGCGGTGCTCGGTGTGATGGATCCCGCGGTGCTGTCGTCGGTGGGCACGGTGGTGTCGGCCGGTGAGTCGCTGGACCGGGCCGTGGTCGATCGGTGGGCGCCGGGCCGGAGTCTGGTGAACGCGTACGGTCCGACCGAGACGTCGGTGTGCGCGACGATGTCGGCGCCGCTCGAGGTGGGCCAGATTCCGACGGTGGGTGGGCCGATCGCCAACACCCGGGTGTACGTGCTCGACGACGCGCTGCGGCCGGTGCCGCCCGGCGTGGCCGGTGAGCTGTATGTGGCCGGTGCGGGCGTGGCACGCGGCTACGTGGGCAGGCCGGGGCTGACCGGTCAGCGGTTCGTCGCCAGCCCGTTCGGGACCGGCGAGCGGATGTACCGCACCGGTGACCTGGTCAAGTGGACCGTCGACGGGCAGCTGATGTTCGCCGGCCGCGCCGACGACCAGGTGAAGCTGCGCGGCTTCCGGATCGAGCCGGGCGAGATCGAGGCGGTGCTGCAGGATCACCCGCAGGTCGAGCAGGTGGCCGTGGTGGCCCGCGAGGACGTGCCGGGGGACAAGCGGCTGGTCGCCTACGTGGTGCCGGAGGTTTCCGGGCTGCGCGAGTTCGCCGCTCAGCGACTGCCGGAGTACATGGTGCCGTCGGCGGTCGTGGCCTTGGACCGGTTGCCGCTGACGGTCAACGGCAAGCTGGACCGGCGGGCACTGCCGGCGCCGGAGTACGAGGTGGGTGCGGGCCGGGCCCCGGCGACCGCGCGGGAGGAGATCCTCTGTGCGGTGTTCGCCGAGGTGCTGGGCCTGGAGCGGGTCGGCGTCGACGACGACTTCTTCCGCCTCGGCGGGCACTCGTTGCTCGCCGTGCGGCTGGTGGAGGAACTGCGCGGCCGCGGTGTCGCGGTGTCGGTGCGGGCGCTGTTCGAGACGCCCACACCCGCCGGACTGGCGGCGGCCGGTGGTTCCGAGACCGTGGTCGAGGTCCCGGACAACCGGATCCCGGCGGGCACGGACCGGATCACCGCGGACATGCTGCCGCTGGTCCAGTTCACCGACGCGGACATCGAGCGGGTGGTCACCAGCGTCGAGGGTGGCGCGGCGAACGTGGCCGACGTCTATCCGCTCGCGCCGCTGCAGGAGGGTCTGCTGTTCCACCACCTGATGGCGGAGGGCGGCGAGGACCCGTACGTGTCGGTGTGGGGCTTCGAGTTCGACTCGCGTGACCTTCTCGACGGGTTCGTGCGGGCGTTGCAGCAGGTCGTCGACCGGCACGACATCTACCGCACCGCGGTGGTGTGGGCGGAACTGCCCGAGCCGGTGCAGGTCGTGCTGCGTAACGCCACGGTGCCGGTGACGACCCACGTCCTCGACGACGGGCTGCCCGACCCGGTGGCCGGGCTGGTCGACCGGGTCGGGACGGTGATGGACCTGAACCGGCCGCCGCTGATGGACATGCACGTGGCCCAGGCCGGTGACCGCTGGCTCGGCCTGCTGCGGATGCACCACATGCTCCAGGACCACCAGGGCATGGACGTCCTGATGGCGGAGCTGCGGGCGATCATGACCGGACGCGCCGGAGAGCTCGCGCCGGCGCTGCCGTTCCGCAACTTCGTCGCCCAGGCGCGCAGCGTTCCGCAGGAGGAGCACGAGCGGTTCTTCGCCGAGCTGCTCGGCGACGTCACCGAGACGACCGCACCGTACGGGCTGATGGACGTGCTCGGTGACGGCACCGCGGCGTCATCGGTCGACATGCCGGTGCCGGGGGACGTCGTGGACCGGCTCCGGGAGGTGTCCCGGCAGCTGGGCGTGAGCACGGCGACGGTCCTGCACGTGGCGTGGGCGCGAGTGGTCTCCACGCTGACCGGCCGCGACGACGTGGTGTTCGGCACGGTGCTGTTCGGCCGGATGAACGCCGGTGCGGGCGCTGACCGGGTGGTGGGCCCGTTCATCAACACGCTGCCGGTGCGGGTGCGTACCGACGGGGTCGGGGCGCGGGACGCGGTCGAGCAGATGCGGGCCCAACTGGCTGCGCTGCTGGAGCACGAGCACGCATCGCTGGCGATCGCGCAGCAGGCCAGCGGGATCGCGGAGAACACGCCGCTGTTCACGTCGCTGTTCAACTACCGCTTCAACGGCCAGGGGCCGGCCGGCCCGGACGCCGAGGTGAACCGGGGGCCCGACGGCATCCGCAGCGTCTACCTGAAGGAACGGACCAACTATCCGTTGACCCTGTCGGTCAACGACCTGGACACCAACGGGCTCTCGCTGAGCGTCGAGGTGGCCGGCCCGGTCGAGCCGGCCGCGATCGGCCGGCTGCTGTGCACCACGATCGAAAACCTGGTCACCGCGCTGGCCGACCGCCCCGAGGCTCCGATTGCCGCGGTTGCGGTGCTGGATGCCGCCTCGCGGAAACAGGTGCTCTCCGAGTGGAACGTCCCGGCCGCTGACATTCCCGACGTCAGTGTGGTGGAGCGGGTCGCGCAGCGGGTGGCGGCGACACCGGACGCGGTCGCGGTGGTCGCCGACGGAACGTCGCTGACCTATCGGGAACTGGACGCGCGGGCTAATGGTCTGGCCCGGCATCTGGCCGGTCTAGGTGTCACGCCCGGCTCGGCGGTGGGTGTGGTCCTGGAGCGTGGCGCCGACGTGGTGGTGTCCCTGCTCGCGGTCCTGAAGGCCGGCGCCGCGTATGTGCCGGTCGACCCGCGGTCCCCGGCGCAGCGAGTCGGTGCGGTGTTGTCCGATGCGCACGCCGCGGTGGTGGTGACCTCGGCCGTCTGCGCGCCGCTGGTCCCTGAAGCGGTGCCGACCGTGGTGCTGGACGACCTGACGGACCTGTCGACCGAGCCGTTCGCGGTGGCGGTGTCCCCGGATGCGGCGGCTTACATGATCTACACGTCGGGTTCGACCGGCACGCCGAAGGGTGTGGTGGTCACCCACCGCAACGTGCTCGGTCTGCTCGACGCGGCCCGCGACTCGTTCCACCTCAACGCCTCCGATGTCTGGGCGTGCTTCCACTCCTTCGCGTTCGACGTGTCGGTGTGGGAACTGTGGGGTGCACTGGTCCACGGCGCTCGGGTCGTGGTGGTCTCCTACGACGTCTCCCGGTCGCCGCAGGACTTCGCTCAGCTGATCGAGCGTGAGGACGTGACGGTGCTGAGTCAGACACCGTCGGCGTTCTACCAGCTCCTGACCGTCGCACCGGAACCGATCGGGCAGGTCCGGTTGGTGGTGTTCGCGGGTGAGGCACTGGAACCCGCCCGGGTGTACGGCTGGCTGACCGAGGGTGGTCCGCAGCTGATCAACATGTATGGGATCACCGAGACCACGGTGCACTCGACGATCTGGCAGCTCACCGGCGCCGAGGCGGGAAGTGTGGTCGGTCGTGGCCTGGCCGGCACCTCACTGTTCGTCCTGGATGATCGGCTCGAACCGGTGCCGCCGGGCGTGGTCGGCGAACTGTACGTCGCCGGGCTGCAGGTCTCCCGCGGCTACATGGGCCAGCCCGGTCTGTCGGCGAGCCGGTTCGTGGCCTCGCCGTTCGGGCTCAGCGAGCGGATGTATCGCTCGGGTGACCTGGCGAAGTGGTCGGCGGACGGGCAGTTGGTGTTCGCCGGCCGCGCCGACCAGCAGGTCAAGATCCGCGGCTTCCGGATCGAACCCGGCGAGATCGAGGCGGTGCTGCAGGACCACCCGCAGGTGGAGCAGGTCGCGGTGGTGGCCCGCGAGGACACCCCGGGCGACAAGCGCCTGGTCGCCTACATCGTGCCCGCGGACGCGGACACCGAGATCACCGGGATGCGGCAGTACGCCGGGCAGCGACTGCCGGACTACATGGTGCCCTCCGCGGTCGTGGTCCTGGACCGGCTGCCGCTGACCGTCAACGGCAAGCTCGACCGGCGGGCACTGCCGGCGCCCGACTACGCGCCGCGCGCCGGCACGGGCCGAGCACCGGAGAACGAGAACGAGGCAGCCCTGTGCGAGATCTTCGCGCAGATCCTGGGGCTGGAACGGGTGAGCGTCGACGACGACTTCTTCGAGTCGGGCGGCCACTCGCTGCTGGCGATCCGCGTGGTGTCCCGGGTCCGGGCGGTCCTCGGCGCGGAGCTGTCACTGCGGGACCTGTTCGACACCCCGACACCGGCTGAGCTGGCGAAGAAGCTCGGACGACCGAAATCTAACCGACCGGCGTTGCGGCCGATGCGTAAGGAGCAGTCGTGATTCCCTTGTCGTTTGCGCAGCGGCGCCTGTGGTTCCTGGGCCAGCTCGAAGGCCCGAGCCCGGTCTACAACCTCCCGCTGGTGGTCCGGCTGGACGCCGGGGTGAACGTGCCGGCGCTGAACCTGGCGCTGCGGGACGTCCTCAGCCGCCACGAGTCGCTCCGGACCCGGATCGCGGTCGCCGACGGCGAGCCGCACCAGCAGATCATCGACATGGACGAGCTGGACTGGGCGCTGGAGGTCCGCCAGGTCGCACCGGACCGGCTCGACGGCGCCATGGTCGAGGCGACCCGGTACGCGTTCGACCTCGCCGCCGAGATCCCGATCCGGGCCTGGCTGTTCCAGACCGGTGCGGATTCCGTGCTGGTGCTGGTGGTGCACCACATCGCCAGCGACGGCTGGTCGCAGCGCCCGATGGGCCGGGACCTGTCGACGGCGTACGAGGCCCGGTCCCGCGGCGCCGAACCGGACTGGGAGCCGCTGCCGGTGCAGTACGCCGACTACGCGCTCTGGCAGCGGGAACTGCTCGGGTCGGAGTCCGACCCGGAGAGCGTGCTGTCCACGCAGGTCGCCTACTGGCGGGAGACGCTGGACGGCGTCCCGGAGGAACTCACCCTGCCGGTCGACCGGCCCCGCCCGCTGGTCGCCTCGCACCGCGGACTCGTGGCGCCGCTGCACGTCCCCGCGGCGGTGCACCGGCGGCTGGTCAAGCTGGCCCGCGCGCAGGGCGTGACGCCGTTCATGGTGCTCCAGTCCGCGCTGGCGATGCTGCTGTCGCGGCTGGGCGCCGGCACCGACATCCCGATCGGCTTCCCGATCGCCGGCCGCAACGACGAGGCGCTCAACGACCTGGTCGGCTTCTTCGTCAACACGCTCGTGGTCCGCACCGACCTGTCCGGTGACCCGACCTTCGCCGAGCTGCTGGGCCGGGTCCGGCAGACCAGCCTGGACGCCCTGGAGCACCAGGACGTGCCGTTCGAGCGGCTGGTCGAGGAGCTGGCCCCGAGCCGCTCGATGTCCCGCAACCCGCTGTTCCAGGTCATGCTGACCGTGCAGAACACCGAACGCGGCGCGCTGGACCTGCCCCAGGCCAGCTCGGGCGGTGGGTCGGCGCTGGGTGGCTCGGCCACCACGTCGCGGTTCGACCTGGAAGTGGTCGTGGTCGAGGGATTCGACGCCGGCGGGCGGCCGGCCGGGCTGCGCGGGTCGGTGACGGTCGCCGCGGACATGTTCGACGAGTCCACCGCGCAGCGACTGTCCGAGTGGTATGTGCGGGTGCTGGAGACCGTGCTGGCGGAGCCGGAGGCGCGCCTCGGCGCGATCGAGATCCTGAACGCCGACGAGTGTGCCCGGGTGCTCTCCGAGTGGAACGTCCCGGCCGCCGAGATTCCCGATGTCAGCGTGGTGGAGCGGGTCGCGCAGCGGGTGGCGGCGACGCCGGATGCGGTCGCGGTGGTGGCCGACGGAACGTCGCTGACCTATCGGGAGCTGAACGCGCGGGCTAATGGTCTGGCCCGGCATCTGGCCGGTCTGGGTATCACGCCCGGCTCGGCGGTGGGTGTGGTCCTGGAGCGTGGCGCCGACGTGGTGGTGTCCCTGCTCGCGGTCCTAAAGGCCGGCGCCGCGTATGTGCCGGTCGACCCGCGATCGCCGGCGCAGCGAGTCGGTGCGGTGTTGTCCGATGCGCACGCCGCGGTGGTGGTGACCTCGGCCGTCTGCGCGCCGCTGGTCCCTGAAGCGGTGCCGACCGTGGTGCTGGACGACCTGACGGACCTGTCGACCGAGCCGTTCGCGGTGGCGGTGTCGCCGGATGCGGCGGCGTACATGATCTACACGTCAGGGTCGACCGGCACGCCGAAGGGTGTGGTGGTCACCCACCGCAACGTGCTCGGTCTGCTGGACGCGGCCCGCGACTCCTTCGAGCTGGCCGCGACGGATGTGTGGGCGTGTTTCCACTCCTTCGCGTTCGACGTGTCGGTGTGGGAGCTGTGGGGTGCGCTGGTTCACGGGGCTCGGGTCGTGGTGGTTTCCTACGACGTTTCCCGCAACCCGCAGGACTTCGCTCAGCTGATCGAGCGTGAGCAGGTGACGGTGCTGAGTCAGACGCCGTCGGCGTTCTACCAGCTGCTGACCGCGGCCCCGACGCCGATCGGCCGGGTCCGGCTGGTGGTCTTTGCGGGCGAGGCGTTGGAGCCGGCCCGGGTGTACGGCTGGCTGACCGAGGACGGCCCGCAGCTGATCAACATGTATGGGATCACCGAGACCACGGTCCACTCGACGATCTGGCAGCTCACCGGCGCCGAGACGGGCAGTGTGGTGGGTCGCGGTCTGGCCGGCACCTCGCTGTATGTGCTCGACGGTCGGCTGGAGCCGGTGCCGCCGGGTGTGGTCGGTGAACTGTATGTCGCCGGTGTGCAGGTTTCCCGTGGCTACATGGGTCAGCCCGGTCTGTCGGCGAGCCGGTTCGTGGCCTCACCGTTCGGGGTCAGTGAGCGGATGTATCGCTCGGGTGATCTGGCGAAGTGGTCGGCGGATGGTCAGTTGGTGTTCGCCGGCCGCGCGGACCAGCAGGTGAAGATCCGTGGGTTCCGGATCGAGCCGGGCGAGGTCGAGGCGGTGCTGCAGGACCACCCGCAGGTGGAGCAGGTCGCGGTGGTGGCCCGCGAGGACACCCCGGGGGATAAGCGGCTGGTCGCCTACGTGGTGCCGGAGGTTTCCGGGCTGCGAGAGTTCGCCGCTCAACGCCTGCCGGAGTACATGGTGCCGTCGGCGATCGTTGTCCTGGACCGGCTGCCGCTGACCGTCAACGGCAAGCTCGACCGGCGCGCACTGCCGGCCCCTCAGTACGAAGCGGGGGCAGGCCGGGCCCCGGCCACCGTGCAGGAGGAGATCCTGTGCGCGGTGTTCGCCGAGGTCCTGGGCCTGCAGCGGGTCGGCGTCGACGACGACTTCTTCCGCCTCGGCGGCCACTCCCTGCTCGCCGTGCGGCTGGTGTCGCGGGTGCGGGCGGTGCTCGATGTCGAGCTGCCACTGCGGACGATGTTCGAGACGCCCACGGTGGCCGGCCTGGCCGCCTGGCTGGCCGGGGCGAATCCCGGCCGCGCCCGGCCGGCCCTGCGGGCGGGGGAGCGGGCGGAACGGCCGGTGCTGTCGTTCGCCCAGCAGCGACTGTGGTTCCTCAGCCAGCTGGAGGGCCCGAGCCCGCTCTACAACATCCCGACGGTGGTCCGGCTGGGCGCCGGACTCGACGTCGACGCCCTCGAGGCGGCGTTGCGGGACGTGATCGGCCGCCACGAGTCGCTGCGGACGGTGTTCGCGGTGGCGGGCGGTGAGCCGTACCAAAAGATTCTGGATCTTGATCTGGTTGGTCCGATCCTGCAGGTCCGCGCGGTCGGCGCGGACGAGCTGGACCGGGTGGCGGCCGAGGCGACCCGGTACGCCTTCGACCTCGCCGCCGAGATCCCGGTCCGGGCGTGGCTGTTCCGGACCGATGCGGACGAGTCCGTGCTGGTCCTCGTGGTGCACCACATCGCCAGCGACGGCTGGTCGATGGCCCCGCTGACCCGGGACCTGTCCACCGCCTACGAGGCCAGGATGCAGGGTGCGGCCCCGGTCTGGCAGCCGCTGCCGGTGCAATACGCCGACTACGCGGCGTGGCAGCGCGAGCTGCTGGGCTCGGAGTCGGACCCGGAGAGTCTGCTGTCGGCGCAGGTCGGCTACTGGCGCGAAACCCTGGCCGGGGCGCCGGAGGAACTGGCGCTGCCGACCGACCGGCAGCGTCCGGCGGTGGCCTCGCACCGCGGGCACCAGCTTCCGCTGCGGGTGCCGGCCGAGGTGCACCAGCGGCTCGCCGAGCTGGCCCAGGCCGAGGGTGTCACCACGTTCATGGTGCTGCAGGCGGCCTTCGCCGTGCTGCTGTCGCGGCTCGGCGCCGGCACCGACATCCCGGTCGGCTTCCCGATCGCCGGACGCAACGACGAAGCCCTCGACGATCTGGTCGGATTCTTCGTCAACACCATGATCTTGCGTACGGACCTGTCCGGCGACCCCACGTTCGCCGAAGTTCTGGGCCGGGTGCGGCACACCAGTCTGGAGGCGCTGGAGCACCAGGACGTGCCGTTCGAGCGGCTGGTGGAGGAACTCGCCCCGGTCCGGTCGATGTCGCGTCACCCGCTGTTCCAGGTGATGCTGACCCTGCAGAACCTGGAGCGCGGCACGGCGGCCCAGGGCGACGCCGGCAGCACCCTGAGCACCACCGCGCGGTTCGACCTCGAAGTGACCGCGGTCGAAACCTTCGACGCCGAGGGCCGGCCCGCCGGGCTGCACGGTGTGGTCGCCGCATCGGCGGATCTGTTCGAGGTGTCGAGCGCGCAGCGGTTGGCGCAGCGGTTCGTGCGGGTGCTGGCGGCGGTGACCGCGGACCCGCAGCTGCGGCTGCGCGCGGTCGATGTCCTGGACGCCGACGAGCGTGAGCAGGTCGTCGTCGCGTGGAACGCGGCGGGCACGGATTCGGTCGACGCCACGGTCGTGGAGTTGATCGAGCGACAGGTGGCAGCCACCCCTGACGCGGTCGCGGTCGTCGCGGACGGTGTCCAGCTGTCCTACCGGGACCTCGACGCGGCGGCGAACCAGGTGGCCCGGTATCTGCGCGGGCAGGGTGTGGGCGCCGGGTCGATGGTCGCGGTGGCGATGGACCGTGGCGCCGGCCTGGTGGTGGCGCTGCTCGGAATCTGGAAGGCCGGCGCCGCGTATCTGCCGGTGGACCCGCAGTATCCGGTGCAACGGGTCGCGTTCATGCTCGCCGACGCCGATGTGGCGGGCGTGCTGGTGTCGGCGTCGTGTGAGGCGCTGATCGGTGAGGCGTCGGCAGGCCGGCCGGTGCCGGTGACGGTCCTCGACGACCCGGCCACGGTGGCCGAGCTGGCCGGTCTGGACAGCGGGCCGCTGGCGGGTCCCGGTCTGGGTGATCGGGCGTATGTGATTTACACGTCCGGGTCGACGGGTGCGCCGAAGGGGGTGGCGGTCAGCCACCGCAACGTGGCCAGCCTGTTCGCGTCGACGGATCAGGACTTCGCCTTCACGGCGGATGACGTGTGGTCGTGTTTCCACTCGTTCGCGTTCGACTTCTCGGTGTGGGAGTTGTGGGGCGCGCTGGTCCACGGGGCCCGGGTGGTGGTGGTGTCCTACGAGGTTTCCCGGTCGCCGCAGGATTTCGCCCAGCTGATCGGGCGGGAGCGGGTGACGGTGCTGAGCCAGACCCCGTCGGCGTTCTACCAGCTCCTCGCGGTGGACGGCTTCGTGCCGGGCGGGTTGCGGTATGTGGTGTTCGGTGGTGAGGCGCTGGACCCGGCCCAGCTCGACAGTTGGTGGTCGCGGAATCCGGGTGCGGCGCGGCTGGTGAACATGTACGGCATCACCGAGACCACGGTGCACGTCACCTTCCGCGAGCTCGGTGCGGACGACACCAGTAGTGACAGTGTGATCGGCCGGGCCATCCCGGGCTGGCGCGCCTATGTCCTCGACGACGGTCTGTCGCCGGTGGCACCGGGTGTGGTCGGCGAGCTGTATGTCGCCGGCGCGGGGGTGACCGACGGTTATGTGGGGCGCCCGGAGCTGACCGGGCAACGGTTTGTGGCGTCGCCGTTCGGGTCCGGTGAGCGGATGTATCGCACCGGTGACCTGGCGAAGTGGACCGCTGGTGGGCAGTTGGTGTTCGCGGGCCGGGCGGATGAGCAGGTGAAGATCCGCGGGTTCCGGATCGAGCTGGGTGAGATCGACGCGGTCCTGCGGGCCCATCCGCAGATTGCGCAGGTGGCGGTGATCGCCCGGGAAGACGTGCCGGGAGACAAGCGACTGGTCGCCTACGTCGTGCCGGCCGACACCGACACCGACCTGGACGGGCTGCAGGACTTCGCCGGACAGCGACTGCCGGAATACATGGTGCCCTCCGCGGTCGTGGTGCTGGACCGGTTGCCGCTGACGGTGAACGGCAAGCTGGACCGCAAGGCGCTGCCGGCCCCTCAGTACGAAGCAGGCGCGGGCCGAGGACCGGTGACGGTGCAGGAGGAGATCCTGTGCGCGGTGTTCGCCGAGACCCTGGGCGTGGAGCGGGTCGGCGTCGACGACGACTTCTTCCGGCTCGGCGGGCACTCACTGCTCGCGGTGCGGCTGGTGGAACGCCTGCGGGACCGGGGCGTCGCGGTGTCGGTGCGGGCGCTGTTCGAGACGCCGACCGTGGCCGGACTGGCCCGGGCGGCCTCGGCGACCGTGGTCGAGGTCCCGGACAACCTGATCCCCGAGGGCGCGCAGCACATCACGGCGGACATGCTGCCGCTGGTCCAGTTCACCGACGCCGACGTGGAGCGCGTTGTCGCCGGTGTCGACGGTGGCGCGGCGAACGTGGCCGACGTCTATCCGCTCGCGCCGCTGCAGGAGGGTCTGCTGTTCCACCACCTGATGGCGGAGGGTGGTGCTGACCCGTACGTGCCGGTGTGGGTGTTCGAGTTCGACAGCCGGGAGCGGCTTGACGGGTTCACCCGGGCGTTGCAGCAGGTCGTCGACCGGCACGACATCTACCGCACCGGTGTGGTGTGGGACGGGCTGCCCGAGCCGGTCCAGGTGGTCTGGCGCACCGTGGTGCTGCCGGTGACCATCCACGTGCTGGAAGCCGGCCACCCCGACCCGGCGAAGCAGCTGATCGAGCTGGTCGGGACGGGGATGGACCTGAACCGGCCGCCGCTGATGGACGTGCACGCCGCCCAGGTCGGCGACGGCTGGCTGGGACTGCTGCGGGTGCATCACATGCTGCAGGACCACCAGGGGCTGGACGTCCTGATGGCGGAGCTGCGGGCGATCCTGACCGGACGGGTGGAGGAACTGGCGCCGGCGCTGCCGTTCCGCAACTTCGTCGCCCAGGCGCGCAGCGTGCCGCGGGAGGAGCACGAGCGGTTCTTCACTGAGCTTCTCGGCGACGTGACGGAGCCGACCGCGCCGTACGGGCTGATGGATGTTCGCGGTGACGGCAGCGGGTCGTCGACTGCCGAGATGCCGGTGCGGGGTGAGGTGGTCGACCGGCTGCGGGAGGTGTCCCGCCAGCTCGGCGTGAGCACGGCGACCGTGTTGCACGTGGCGTGGGCGCGGGTGGTGTCGGTGCTGTCCGGCCGCGATGACGTGGTGTTCGGCACGGTGCTGTTCGGCCGGATGAACGGCGGGGCGGGTGCGGACCGGGTGGTGGGTCCGTTCATCAACACGCTGCCGGTGCGGGTGCGTACCGATGGGGTGGGGGTTCGTGCCGCGGTGGAGGAGATGCGGGCGCAACTGGCCGCATTGCTGGAGCATGAGCATGCGCCGCTCGCGGTGGCGCAGCAGGCGAGCGGGATCGCGGAGAACACGCCGCTGTTCACCTCGCTGTTCAACTACCGGCACATCGCGCAGGGTCCCGCCGGACGCGCCGCCGAGAGCAACCGGGGATCGGGAGGCATTCGGGGCGTCTCCTCGAAGGAGCGGACGAACTACCCGCTGACGGTGTCGGTCAACGACCTGGACGCCGGTGGGCTGACGGTGAGTGTGGAGCTGGCCGGTGCGGTCGATCCGCGCGAGGTGGGGCAGCTGCTCTGCACGGCGGTCGATGATCTGGTCGCCGCTCTGACGGATGGTCCGGAGACTCCGGTCGGTGCCGTGCGGGTGCTGAATGCGGACCTGCGCGAGCAGATGCTCATGGGGTGGAACGACACGGCGGCCGAGGTTGGCGAGGCGTCCGTGGTGGAGCTGTTCGCCCGGCGGGTGGCAGAGTCGCCGGACGCGGTTGCGGTGGTGTTCGACGGTGTCGAGCTGTCCTACCAGGAGCTGGACGCTGCCGCCAACGGCCTGGCGCAGGAGCTGCTGGACCGGGGTGTCGGTGCGGAGTCGGTTGTCGGTTTGTGCCTGCCGCGTGGTGCGGAGCTGATCATCGCGATCGTGGCGGTGTGGAAGGCCGGTGCTGCGTATGTGCCGGTGGATCCGAGCCTGCCGGCGGAGCGGGCGGAGTTCATGCTGGCGGACGCCGGGGTGAGCGTGGTGGTCGGTAACCGCGATGGTTCGGTGGTGCGGCTGGATGATGTGCAGCCCTCGGACGTGCCGGTGGCGGTGCCGGTGGACGCTGCCGGTCTGGCCTACGTGATCTACACGTCGGGGTCGACGGGTGTGCCGAAGGGTGTGGCGGTCACCCATGGTTCGCTGGCGAATCTGGTGTCGGTGTTCGGGCCGTTGTTGGGTGCGGCGCCGGGTGTGGAGATGTTGCAGTTCGCGGCGTTCAGCTTCGACGCGTCGGTTTTGGACGTGGCGGTGGCGTTGGCGTCGGGCGCGACGTTGGTGATCGCCAGTGCTGAGCAGCGGGAGCAGCCGAAACTGCTGCGGGAGCTGACCGGGTTGCGGGCGGCGAGTGTGGTGCCGTCGCTGCTGGAGGTGCTGGACCCGATTGATCTGGTGTCGGTCGAGGCTTTGGTGGTCGGTTCCGAGGCGGTCAGCGAGGCGGTGGCCCGAGCCTGGGCGCCGGGTCGCCGGATGGTGCACGCGTATGGGCCGACCGAGACGACGGTGATCGTCGCGACCCATGTGGTGGATGGTCGGGATGGTCAGCTGCCGATCGGTGGACCGATCGCGAACACCCGTCTGTATGTGCTGGATGAGGCGTTGGAGCCGGTCCCGGTCGGGGTGACGGGTGAGCTTTACATTGCCGGGTCCGCGCTGGCGCGCGGGTATGTGGGCCGGCCGGGTCTGACCGGTGAGCGGTTTGTCGCCTGTCCGTTCGCTTCGGGTGAGCGGATGTATCGCACTGGTGACCTGGTCAAGCGGGCGGCGGACGGGCAGCTGTTGTTCGTGGGCCGCGCGGACGAGCAGGTCAAGATTCGTGGCTTCCGGATCGAGCCCGGCGAGATCGAGGCGGTGCTGCAGGCGCACCCGCAGGTGGCGCAGGTGGCGGTGATCGCTCGCGAGGACGTGCCGGGTGACAAGCGGCTGGTCGCCTACGTGGTGCCGGTCGACGGTGAAGTGTCCGGGCTGCGGGAGTTCGCCGGGCAGCGGTTGCCGGAGTACATGGTGCCGTCCGCGGTGGTGGTCCTGGACCGGCTGCCGCTGACCGCTAACGACAAGCTGGACCGGCGGGCACTGCCGGCGCCGGAGTACGCGACGGGTTCGGGTCGGGCTCCGTCGTCGGTGCAGGAGGAGATCCTGTGCTCGGTGTTCGCCGAGGCTCTCGGTGTGGAGCGGGTCGGCGTCGATGACGACTTCTTCCGTCTGGGTGGGCATTCGCTGCTCGCGGTGCGGCTGGTGTCGCGGGTGCGGGCCGTGCTCGGTGTGGAGTTGCCGCTGCGGATCCTGTTCGACACTCCGACCGTGGCCGGTCTGGCGGCCTGGCTGGCCGGGGCCAATGCCGGCCGGGCCCGGCTGGCGCTGCGGGCGGGGGAGCGGGCGGAGCGGCCGGTGCTGTCGTTCGCGCAGCAGCGGCTGTGGTTCCTCGGTCAACTGGAGGGCCCGAGCCCGGTCTACAACATCCCCACCGTGGTCCGGCTCGGCGCCGACCTCGACGTGGACGCCCTGGACGCGGCGCTGCGCGACGTGATCGGCCGCCACGAGTCGCTGCGGACCGTGTTCGCGGTGGCCGACGGCGAGCCGTACCAGAAGATTTTGAACCTTGATGAGGTGGCTTCCGTCCTCGAGGTCCGCGCGGTGGGTGCGAACGAGCTGGACGACGCGGTGGCCGCGGCGACCGGGCACGCGTTCGACCTGGCCACGGAGCTGCCGATCCGGGCGCTGCTGTTCCGTACCGATGCGGACGAGTCCGTGCTGGTCCTCGTGGTGCATCACATCGCGAGTGACGGCTGGTCGATGGCGCCGCTGGGCCGGGACCTGTCGATCGCCTACGAGGCGCGGCTGCGCGGCGAGGCGCCGGTCTGGGAGCCGTTGCCGGTGCAGTACGCCGACTATGCGGTGTGGCAGCGCGAGCTGCTGGGGTCCGAGTCGGATCCGCAGAGTCTGCTGTCGGCGCAGGTCGAGTATTGGCGGGAGGCGCTGGCCGGCATCCCGGAGGAACTTGCTCTGCCGGCCGATCGGCAGCGTCCCGCGGTCGCTTCGCATCGCGGGTATCAGGTGCCGTTGCAGGTGCCGGCCGAGGTGCACCAGCGCCTCGCCGAGCTGGCCCGGGCGGAGGGCGTCACCACGTTCATGGTGCTGCAGGCCGCGCTCGCGGTCCTGCTGTCGCGGCTCGGCGCGGGCAACGACATCCCGATCGGCTCGGCGGTCGCCGGCCGCACCGATGAAGCCTTGCGCGATCTGGTCGGGTTCTTCATCAACACCCTGGTGATCCGCACCGACCTGGCCGGAGACCCGACGTTCACCGAGGTGCTGGGCCGGGTGCGGCAGACCAGCCTGGACGCGCTGGAGCATCAGGACGTGCCGTTCGAGCGGCTGGTGGAGGAACTCGCCCCGGTCCGGTCGATGTCGCGTCACCCGTTGTTCCAGGTGATGCTGACCCTGCAGAACCTGGAACGCGGCACGGTCAGCCTTCCGCAGGCCGAGTCGACGGCCGGAAATGGTCAGCGGCCGGCCGGTGTGCTGAGCACCACCGCGCGGTTCGACCTGGACGTGACCGCGGTCGAGGTCTTCGACAACGACGGCCGGCCGGCCGGGCTGCACGGCACGCTGATCGCTTCCGCGGACCTGTTCGACGAGACGACCACGGAACGGTTCGCGGACTGGTACCTGCGGGTGCTGGAGACGGTGACGGCGGCCGCGCAGGTGCGGTTGCACGAGGTCGACCTCCTCGACGCTGACGTGCGGGAGCAGGTGCTGCTGGGGTGGAACGACACGGCGGCCGAGGTGGCCGATGCTTCGGTGGTGGAGTTGTTCGCCCGGCAGGTGGCGACCTCACCGGAGGCGATCGCCGTGGCAGCCGACGGTGTTGAGGTTTCGTACCGGGAGCTGGACGCGGCGGCCAACAGCCTGGCGCAGCACCTGGTCGAGCAGGGGATCGGCGCGGAGTCGGTGGTCGGCCTGTGTCTGCCGCGTGGCGTCGAGTTGGTGACCGCGATCGTGGCGGTGTGGAAGGCGGGTGCGGCGTATCTGCCGGTGGACCCGGGCCTGCCGGCGGATCGGGTGGAGTTCATGCTGGCGGACGCCGGGGCCAGCGTGGTCCTGGCGCGTCGTGACGTGCCGGTCAGCGCTGCGGGTGTGTCGGTGGTCTGGCTGGACGAGGTGCAGCCGTCGGATGCGGCGGTTGCGGTGCCGGTGGATGCGGCCGGTCTGGCGTATGTGATCTACACGTCCGGGTCGACGGGTGTGCCGAAGGGTGTGGCGGTCTCGCAGGGTTCGCTGGCGAACCTGGTGTCGGTCTTCGGGCCCCTGTTGGGTGCGGCGCCGGGTGTGCGGATGTTGCAGTTCGCGTCGTTCAGTTTCGATGCGTCGGTGTTCGATGTGGCGGTGGCGTTGGCGTCGGGTGCGACGTTGGTGATCGCCGGTGCCGAGCAGCGGGAGCAGCCGAAGCTGCTGCGTGAGCTGGACGGGCTGCGGGCGGCGAGTGTGGTGCCGTCGCTGCTGGAGGTGCTGGACCCGGCGGATCTGGCGTCGGTGGAGACGCTGGTGGTCGGTGCCGAGGCGATCAGTGAGGTGACGGCGCGGGCGTGGTCGGCCGGCCGGCGGTTGGTGAACACGTATGGGCCGACCGAGGCGACGGTGATGGTCGCGGCCGGCCTGGTCGACGGGCAGCGGCAGGGGCCGGTCCCGGCGGGCTCGCCGATCGCGAACACCCGCTTCTACGTCCTGGACGGCGGACTGTCGCCGGTGCCGCCCGGCGTGGCCGGCGAGCTGTACATCGCCGGGGCCGGCCTGGCGCGCGGCTATGTGGGCCGGCCGGGCCTGACCGGTGAGCGGTTCGTGGCGTGTCCGTCGGGTTCGGGCGAGCGGATGTATCGCACCGGTGACCTGGTGAAGTGGACCGCGGACGGGCAGTTGATGTTCGCCGGCCGCGCCGACGAGCAGGTGAAGATCCGCGGGTTCCGGATCGAGCCGGGTGAGGTTGAGGCGGTGCTGCGGGCGCATCCGCAGGTCGCTCAGGTGGCGGTGGTCGCCCGCGAGGACACCCCGGGTGACAAGCGGCTGGTCGCCTATGTGGTGCCGGTCGACGGTGAAGTGTCCGGGCTGCGCGAGTTCGCCGGGCAGCGGCTGCCGGAGTACATGGTGCCCTCGGCTGTCGTGGTGCTGGACCGGCTGCCGCTGACGGTCAACGGCAAGCTGGACCGCAAGGCGCTGCCGGCACCTCAGTACGAAGCGGGCACGGGCCGGGCACCGGCAACTGTGCAGGAGCAGATCCTGTGCGAGGTGTTCGCCGAGCTGCTGGGTCTGGAGCGGGTCGGTGTCGACGACGACTTCTTCCGCCTCGGCGGGCACTCGCTGCTCGCGGTGCGGCTGGTGGAACGCCTGCGGGCCCGCGGTGTCACGGTGTCGGTGCGGGCGCTGTTCGAGACGCCGACGCCGGCCGGGCTGGCCGCGGCGGGGGCGGGTAGCGCTGACGCGATCGTCGTCCCGGACAACCTGATCCCGGCGGGCGCGGACCGGATCACCCCCGACATGCTGCCGCTGGTGACGCTGTCCGAGACCGAGATCGATCAGGTGGTCGCCGGTGTCGACGGTGGCGCGGCGAACGTGGCCGACGTCTATCCGCTCGCGCCGCTGCAGGAAGGTCTGCTGTTCCACCACCTGATGGCCGAGGGCGGCGAGGATCCGTACGTCCTGACCTGGGTGTTCGAGTTCGACAGCCGCGAGCGGCTCGACGGGTTCACCCGGGCGTTGCAGCAGGTCGTCGACCGGCACGACATCTACCGCACCGGTGTGGTGTGGGACGGGCTGCCCGAGCCGGTCCAGGTGGTCTGGCGCAACGCCACCGTCCCCGTGACCACCCACGTCCTGGAGGCCGGCCACCCGGATCCGGCCAAGCAGCTGATCAAGCTGGTCGGGACCGTCATGGACCTGAACCGGCCGCCGCTGATGGACGTGCACGCCGCCCAGGTCGGCGACGGCTGGCTGGGTCTGCTGCGGATGCACCACATGCTCCAGGACCACCAGGGCATGGACGTCCTGATGGCCGAGCTGCGAACCATCCTCACCGGGAGCACCCGCGAGCTGGCGCCGGCGCTGCCGTTCCGCAACTTCGTCGCCCAGGCGCGCAGCGTTCCGCGGGAGGAGCACGAACGGTTCTTCGCCGAGCTGCTCGGCGACGTCACCGAGCCGACCGCGCCGTACGGGCTGATGAACGTCCGCGGGGACGGCACCGAATCCTCCTCGGCCGTGGTGCCGGTGCCGGAAGAGGTCGTGGACCGGCTGCGGGACCTGGCGCGTGAGCTCGGAGTGAGCGCCGCGACGGTGCTGCACGTGGCGTGGGCGCGGGTGGTGTCGGTGCTGTCCGGCCGCGACGACGTGGTGTTCGGGACGGTGCTGTTCGGCCGGATGAACGCGGGTGAAGGCGCCGACCGGGTGGTGGGCCCGTTCATCAACACGCTGCCGGTGCGGGTGCGTACCGGCGGGGTCGGCGTGCGGGCCGCGGTCGAGGACATGCGGGCGCAACTGGCGGCGCTGCTGGAGCACGAACACGCGCCGCTCGCGGTGGCGCAGCAGGCCAGCGGTGTCGCGGACAACACGCCGCTGTTCACGTCGCTGTTCAACTACCGGCACATCACCCACGGTCCCGCCGGGCCGGACGCTGAGGCCAGCCGCGCACCCGACGGCATCCGCAGCGTCTCGACCAGGGAGCGGACGAACTACCCGCTGACCGTCTCGGTCAACGATCTGGACGCCGGCGGGCTGACGCTGGCCGTGGAGGTGGCCGACCCGGTCGACCCGGAGGCGATCGGCCGGCTGCTGTGCACGACGGTGGCGAACCTGGTCGCTTCGCTGGACGGACATGCCGAGGTCCCGGTCGACGCCGTGCCAGTTCTGGACGCCGATGAGCGGGTTCGCCTGCTGTCCGACTGGAACGTCCCGGCCGCCGAGATTCCCGATGTCAGCGTGGTGGAGCGGGTCGCGCGGCGGGTGGCGGCGACGCCGGATGCGGTCGCGGTGGTGGCCGACGGGGTGTCGCTGACCTATCGGGAGCTGGACGCGCGGGCGAATGGTCTGGCCCGGCATCTGGCCGGTCTCAACGTCGGCCCGGGTTCGGCGGTGGGTGTGGTCTTGGAGCGTGGCGCCGACGTGGTGGTGTCCCTGCTCGCAGTCCTGAAGGCCGGCGCCGCATACGTGCCGGTCGACCCGCGATCGCCGGCGCAGCGAGTCGGTGCGGTGCTGGCCGATGCGCACGCCGCGGTGGTGGTGACCTCGGCCGCCTGCGCGCCGCTGGTCCCTGAAGCGGTGCCGACCGTGGTGCTGGACGACCTGACGGACCTGTCGACCGAGCCGTTCGCGGTGAAGGTATCCCCGGACTCGGCGGCGTACATGATCTACACGTCGGGTTCGACCGGCACGCCGAAGGGTGTGGTGGTCACCCACCGCAACGTGCTCGGTCTGCTGGACGCGGCCCGCGACTCCTTCGAGCTGGCCGCGACGGATGTGTGGGCGTGCTTCCACTCCTTCGCCTTCGACGTGTCGGTGTGGGAGCTGTGGGGCGCGCTGGTCCACGGGGCTCGGGTCGTGGTGGTCTCCTACGAGGTCTCCCGCAACCCGCAGGACTTCGCTCAGCTGATCGAGCGTGAGCAGGTGACGGTGCTGAGTCAGACGCCGTCGGCGTTCTACCAGCTGCTGACCGCAGCCCCGACGCCGATCGGCCGGGTCCGGCTGGTGGTCTTTGCGGGCGAGGCGTTGGAACCCGCCCGGGTGTACGGCTGGCTGACCGAGGGCGGTCCGCAGCTGATCAACATGTATGGGATCACCGAGACCACGGTTCACTCGACGATCTGGCAGCTCACCGGCGCTGAGGCGGGCAGTGTGGTGGGTCGTGGCCTGGCCGGCACCTCGCTGTATGTGCTCGACGGTCGGCTGGAGCCGGTGCCGCCGGGTGTGGTCGGTGAACTGTATGTCGCCGGTGTGCAGGTTTCCCGTGGCTACATGGGTCAGCCCGGTCTGTCGGCGAGCCGGTTCGTGGCCTCACCGTTCGGGGTCAGTGAGCGGATGTATCGCTCGGGTGATCTGGCGAAGTGGTCGGCGGACGGGCAGTTGGTGTTCGCCGGCCGCGCGGACCAGCAGGTGAAGATCCGTGGTTTCCGGATCGAGCCGGGCGAGGTCGAGGCGGTGCTGCAGGACCACCCGCAGGTGGAGCAGGTCGCGGTGGTGGCCCGCGAGGACACCCCGGGCGACAAGCGGCTGGTGGCCTACGTGGTGCCGGAGGTTTCCGGGCTGCGGGAGTTCGCCGCTCAACGCCTGCCGGAGTACATGGTGCCCTCGGCGATCGTGGTCCTGGACCGGCTGCCGCTGACGGTCAACGGCAAGCTGGACCGGCGGGCACTGCCGGTCCCGGAGTACGAGGCTGGTGCGGGCCGGGCCCCGGCCACCGCGCGGGAGGAGATCCTCTGTGCGGTGTTCGCCGAGGTGCTGGGTCTGGAGCGGGTCGGTGTCGACGACGACTTCTTCCGCCTCGGCGGCCACTCGCTGCTCGCGGTGCGGCTGGTGTCGCGGGTGCGGGCGGTGCTCGGCGTCGAGCTGCCGCTGCGGCTGCTGTTCGAGGCGCCCACCGTCAGCAGGCTGGCCGCCTGCCTGACCGGCGAGGCCGTCGGCCGGGCCCGGCCGGCCCTGCGGGCGGGGGAGCGGGCGGAACGACCGGTGCTGTCATTCGCCCAGCAGCGACTGTGGTTCCTCAGCCAACTGGACGGCCCGAGCCCGCTCTACAACCTGCCCTTCGTGGTGCGGTGGGACGCCGCAGTGGACGTGCCGGCGCTGCACGCGGCGCTGCGGGACGTCCTCGGCCGCCACGAGTCGCTGCGGACGGTGTTCGCGGTGGCGGACGGCGAGCCGTACCAAAAGATCTTGAATCTTGAAGAGGTGGCCTCCGTGCTGGAGGTCCGCGCGGTGGCCGCCGACGAGCTGGACCGCGCAGTGGCCGAGGCGAGCGGGTACGCCTTCGACCTCGCCGCCGAGGTGCCCGTCCGGGCCTGGCTGTTCCAGACCGGAACGGAGTCCGTGCTGGTGCTGGTGGTGCACCACATCGCCAGTGACGGCTGGTCGATGGCCCCGCTGAGCCGGGACCTGTCGGCCGCCTACGCGGCCAGGCAGCGCGGTGAAGCGCCGGTCTGGGAGCCGCTGCCGGTGCAGTACGCCGACTACGCCGTGTGGCAGCGCGAGCTGCTGGGCTCGGAGTCGGACCCGGAGAGTCTGCTGTCCGCGCAGGTCGGCTACTGGCGCGAAACCCTGGCCGGGGCGCCGGAGGAGCTGACACTGCCGACGAACTTCTCCCGCCCGGCGGTGGCCTCGCACCGCGGCCTCCAGGTGCCGTTGCGGGTGCCGGCCGAGGTGCACCAGCGCCTCGCCGAACTGGCCCGGACCGAAGGCGTCACCGCCTTCATGGTGTTGCAGGCCGCGTTCGCGGTGCTGCTGTCGCGGCTCGGCGCCGGCACCGACATCCCGGTCGGGTTCCCGGTCGCCGGCCGCAACGACGAAGCCCTGGACGACCTGGTCGGGTTCTTCGTCAACACCCTCGTCATCCGCACCGACCTGTCCGAGGACCCGACGTTCACCGAGCTGCTCAGCCGGGTACGCCGGGCCGGCCTGGACGCCCTGGAGCACCAGGACGTGCCGTTCGAACGGCTGGTCGAGGAACTCACCCCGACCCGGTCGATGTCGCGGCACCCGCTGTTCCAGGTGATGCTGACCCTGCAGAACCTGGAACGCGGCACCGCGCCGGCCGACACCGACGACGAGCTGCCGGACGGGGTGGACAGCGCCACGGCGCGGTTCGACCTGGAGGTGACCGCGGTCGAGATGTTCGACGGGCACGGCCAGCCGGCCGGGCTGCGGGGCGTGGTGATGGTGTCCGCCGACCTGTTCGACGAGTCGAGCGTGGTGCGGATCGCCGAGTGGTTCGTGCGGGTGCTGGAAGCGGTGACCGCCGCGCCCGGAACCCGTCTGCACGAGGTCGACCTTCTCGGCGCGGATCTGCGTGAGCAGGTGCTGGCGGGGTGGAACGACACGGCGGTCGAGGTGGTGGATGCCTCGGTGGTGGAGTTGTTCGAGCGGCAGGTGGCGGCGTCTCCGGATGCGGTGGCGGTGATCGCGGATGGGGTGGAGTGGTCGTATCGAGAGTTGGATGCGGCGGCGAACCGGGTGGCGCGGTATCTGATCGGTCAGGGCGTCGGTGCTGAGTCGGTGGTCGCGGTGGTGATGGACCGCGGCGTCGAGGTGGTGGCGTCGTTGCTGGGGGTGTGGAAGGCGGGGGCGGCGTATCTGCCGATCGATCCGGATCTGCCGGCGCAGCGGATCGAGTTCATGGTGGCCGACAGCGGTGCCGCGCATGTGCTCAGCTCGCCGGTCGGTGATGACGACCGTCCGCTGTCGGGCCGTCAGACGGCGGACAGCGCGGCGTATGTGATTTACACGTCTGGATCCACCGGCACGCCGAAGGGTGTGGTGGTGCCGGTCGGGGCGCTGGTCAACTTCCTGGCCGACATGTGTGCCCGGGTGGCGATGACCCCGGCGGATCGGTTGCTGGCGGTGACCACGGTCGGGTTCGACATCGCGGCGCTGGAGTTGTTCGTGCCGCTGCTCAGCGGTGCCGCAGTGGTGGTGGCCGGCCGGGATGTGGTGCACGATCCGGCGCGGCTGCGGGCGCTCATCGATGAGGCCGGGGTGTCGGTGATGCAGGCGACGCCGACGTTGTGGCAGTCCCTGCTGGCCGAGCAGCCGGATCTGGTCGCCGGGCTGACGGTGCTGGTCGGTGGTGAGGCGTTGCCGCCGGAGGTCGCGCGGGCGCTGACCGCGGGTGCGCGGCGGGTGACGAACGTGTACGGGCCGACGGAGACCACGATCTGGTCGACGGCGTCGGAGGTGGTGGATGCCGGTGTGGTGTCGATCGGCCGGCCGATCGCGAACACGCAGGTGTTCGTGCTGGACGGCTTCCTGCAGCCGGTTCCGCCGGGTGTGGCGGGTGACCTGTATATCGCGGGTGCGGGTGTGGCGCGCGGGTATGCGGGCCGGGCCGGGTTGACGGCGCACCGGTTTGTGGCGTCGCCGTTCGCGTTCGGTGAGCGGATGTATCGGACCGGGGATGTGGCGCGGTGGGCGCCGGACGGGACGTTGGACTTCCTGGGCCGCGTTGATGATCAGGTGAAGATTCGGGGTTTCCGGATCGAGCCGGGTGAGATCGCGACGGTGTTGCTGACCGATCCGCGGGTCGCGCAGGCGGTGGTCGTGGTGCGGGAGGATGTGCCGGGCGACAAACGCCTGGTCGCCTACGTGGTTGCGGCCGATGCGCAGGCTGAGATGGCCGGGCTGCGGGAGTTCGTCGGGCAGCGGCTGCCGGACTACATGGTGCCCTCGGCGGTGGTGCTGGTGGAGCAGTTGCCGTGGAACGTCAACGGCAAACTCGACCGCAAAGCCCTCCCCGCCCCCGAATACGAGACGGGCGCCGGCCGTGCCCCGGCGACCGAGCGGGAGGAAATCCTGTGCGCGGTGTTCGCCGAGGTTCTTGGTTTCGACCGGGTCGGCGTCGACGATGACTTCTTCCGGCTCGGCGGGCACTCGCTGCTCGCGGTGCGACTGGTGGAACGCCTGCGGGCCCGGGGCGTGACCGTGTCGGTGCGGGCGCTGTTCGAGACCCCCACACCGGCCGGGCTGGCCGCGGCGGGGACCGGCGGAACCGGCAGGATCGTCGTTCCGGACAACCTGATCCCGGAGAACGCGCAGCACATCACCGCGGACATGCTGCCGCTGGTCGAGCTGTCCGAGGCCGACGTCGAGCGGGTGGTCGCGGGCGTCGAGGGCGGCGCGGCGAACGTGGCCGACGTCTATCCCCTCGCGCCGCTGCAGGAAGGTCTGCTGTTCCACCACCTGATGGCCGAGGGCGGCGAGGACCCGTACGTGTCGACGTGGGTCATGCGGTTCGACTCGCGGGCCCGGCTCGACGGATTCACCCAGGCCTTGCAGCAGGTCGTCGACCGGCACGACATCTACCGCACCGGCGTGGTGTGGGAGGAACTGCCCGAGCCCCTGCAGGTGGTCTGGCGCAACGCCACGGTGCCGGTCACGACGGTCGCCCTCGACGGTACCCACCCGGACCCGGCGCAACAGTTGATCGAGCTGGTCGGCACGGCGATGGACCTCAACCGGCCGCCGCTGATGGACGTGCACGCAGCGCAGGTCGGCGACGGCTGGCTGGGCCTGCTGCGGATGCACCACATGCTCCAGGACCACCAGGGCATGGACGTGCTGAAGCAGGAGGTGCAGGCCATCCTCGACGGGCGCGGCGACCAGCTGGCGCCGGCGCTGCCGTTCCGCAACTTCGTCGCCCAGGCGCGCAGCGTCCCGCGGGAGGAACACGAGCGGTTCTTCGCCGAACTGCTCGGCGACGTCACCGAGCCGACCGCGCCGTACGGATTGATGGACGTCCGCAATGACGGCGCCGAGACGCTGGGCGGATCGGTGCCGGTGCCGGCCGACGTGGTGGACCGGCTGCGGGAGGTGTCGCGGCGGCTCGGCGTCAGTACCGCGACGGTGTTGCACGTGGCGTGGGCCCGGGTGGTGTCGGTGCTGTCCGGCCGCGACGACGTGGTGTTCGGCACGGTGCTGTTCGGCCGGATGAACGCCGGTGAGGGCGCCGACCGGGTGGTGGGCCCGTTCATCAACACGCTGCCGGTGCGGGTGCGTACCGACGGGGTCGGGGTCCGGGCCGCGGTCGAGCAGATGCGGGCGCAACTGGCCGCGCTGCTGGAGCACGAGCACGCGCCGCTCGCGGTGGCGCAGCAGGCCAGCGGGATCGCCGACAACACGCCGCTGTTCACCTCCCTGTTCAACTACCGCTTCATCCCGGGCCAGAGGCCGGAGGAGCCCCGTGAGCAGCCGGTGGAGGGCATCCGCAGCGTCTTCTCCAAGGTCAGCAACAACTATCCGCTGACGCTGTCGGTCAACGACCGGGACGGCAACGAACTGAGCGTGACGGTCCTCGCCGTCACGCCGGTCGACCCGCACGCCGTCGGGCGGCTGCTGTGCACCGCCGTCGAGAACATCGTCGCGGCGCTGGACGGCACCGGCAGCGACATCCCGGTCAGCTCGGTCCCGGTGCTCGACGCCGAGCACCGCGAGCTGGTCGTGACCGGCTGGAACGACACGGCCGCCGAGCTGCCGGAGCAGCTGCTGCCGGCCCGCTTCACGGCGCAGGTGGCGCGGACTCCGGAGGCGGTCGCGCTGGTGGCCGACGGGGTGGAGGTGTCGTACCGGGAGCTGGACGCGGACGCGAACCGGCTGGCGCATCTCCTGCTCGACCGCGGCATCGGCGTCGAGTCGGTGGTCGCCCTGTGCCTGCCTCGCGGCACAGAAATGATCACCGCGATCCTCGCCGTCTGGAAGGTGGGTGCGGCCTACCTGCCGATCGACGCGAAACTCCCGCCGCAGCGCGTCGAATACATGCTGGCCGACGCCGGCGCGAGCCTGGTGCTGGCCCGCCGGGACGGCCTGGAGGACGCCACCGACGGTTTCTCCGATGCGCTGGCCGCCGCGCCGGTGATGTGGCTGGACGATCAGCAGCCGCACGACGAGCATTCCCCGATCGATCCGGCGGTGGCGATGGAGCCGGCCGGTCTGGCGTACGTGATTTATACGTCGGGGTCGACGGGTGTGCCGAAGGGTGTGGCGGTCTCGCACGGTTCGCTGGCGAACTATGTGGTGTCGGTGTCGTCACGGCTGGGCTGGGGTGTGGCCGGGGCGCGGTATGGGTTGTTGCAGCCGCAGGTGACGGATCTGGGTAATACGACGGTGTTCATCAGTTTGGTCTCTGGTGGGCAGTTGCATGTGTTGGACGCGTCGGCGGTGATGGATCCGCGGGCGGTCGCTGATTATCTCGCCGCGCACCGGATTGATTTCGTGAAGGCGGTGCCGTCGCATCTGGCGGCGTTGTCGGCGGGTGCTGGTTTTGAGGCGGTGTTGCCGGCGGGGTCGCTGGTGTTGGGTGGTGAGGCGGCGTCGCCGGAGTGGGTGGATCGGTTGGTGGCGGCGGCCGGGGATCGGCCGGTGTTCAACCATTACGGGCCGACGGAGACCACGATCGGGGTGGCGACGGCACGGCTGTCCGGTGGCGGTGTGGTGCCGGTCGGTTCGCCGATCGCCAATACCCGGTTGTTCGTGCTGGATGAGGCGTTGCAGCCGGTGCCGGTCGGGGTGGCCGGTGAGTTGTATGTCGCCGGTGTCGGGGTGGCGCGCGGTTATGTGGGTCGTGCGGGGCTGACGGCGGAGCGGTTTGTGGCGTCGCCGTTCGTGACCGGTGAGCGGATGTATCGCACGGGTGATCTGGCGCGGTGGACCTGTGATGGTGAGGTTGTCTTCCTGGGCCGGGCCGATGAGCAGGTCAAGGTTCGTGGGTTCCGGGTCGAGTTGGGTGAGATCGCTGCGGTGTTGCGGGCGCATCCGCAGGTGGAGCAGGCGGCGGTGGTGGTCCGTGACGAGCGGCTGGTGGCCTATGTCGTGGCGGACGATGATGAGGTCGCCGGGCTGCGGGAGTATGCGGGGCAGCGGCTGCCGGAGTACATGGTGCCCTCGGCGGTGGTGGTGCTGGATCAGTTGCCGCTGACCAGCGCCGGCAAACTCGACCGCCGCGCCCTACCCGCCCCCGAGCGCCCCGAGGCCCCGGCGGCGGTGACCGACCGCAAGATCGGCCGCACCACCGCGCTGGAGTTCGTCCTCTGCGAGGTGTTCGCCGAGGTTCTCGGGGTGCCGTCGGTCCAACTGGAGGACAACTTCTTCACGCTGGGCGGGCACTCGCTGATGGTGGTCACCCTGATCGCCCGGCTGAAAGCGAGAGGTGTGTCGGTGTCGGCCCGCGACGTGTTCAGCGCGCCGACCGTCGCCGGGCTCGTCGCCCGGCTGAGCTTCACGTCGCTGCGCGGCTCGCTGGACGTCCTGCTGCCGATCCGCACCCAGGGCAGCCGGCCACCGTTCTTCTGCATCCACCCCGGCGGCGGCCTGAGCTGGTGCTACATGCCACTGGCCGGCTTCGTGCCGGCGGACATCCCGCTGTACGGTCTGCAGCCCCGCGGCCTCGACGGGTCGAGCGAGCCGTACGAATCGATGCGGGAGATGGCGGCCGGCTACCTCGAGGAGATCCGCAAGGTGCAGCCCACCGGGCCGTACCACCTGCTCGGCTTCTCGTTCGGCGGGTCGGCCGCGCACGAGATGGCCGTCCAACTGCAAGAGGCGGGGGAGGAGGTGGCCGCCCTCGTGATCATGGATACTTATCCGTTCGTCGAGAAGGAGCCGCCGCCGGACGCCCCGCCGCCGCCCGTCCGGGACCCGGAGGAGGAAATCGATCGAATGGCCGCGCGAGTGCGGGGGGAGACCGCAGCGCTTTTCCGTGATATGTCGAACGAGGAATTGCGGCCGGTGGTCCGGGCCGCTCTGACCAACCTCAATATCCGGCGCGCTCACCAGCACCGGATGTTCGAGAGCGACCTGCTGCTCTTTACGGCGAAGAACTCCCGCGAGGGCGGATCCGGCCGGCATCTGTGGGCGCCGCACATCCGTGGTGAAATCACTCAGATCGACGTCGACTGCGACCATTCGGACCTGGTCGTGCCGGAGACGCTCGGCCAGGTCTGGGCGGCGACGGAGGCCTGGCTGGCGGCCCGGGACTGACCGCGGGTGTGCAACTGCGCCGCCGCGCCGGTTGCACGCAATTGTTGATGAGGCGCACCGTGCATCCGCACGGTGCGCCTTTCATTGACGGGCATGCGCCGCTGCGTTCTGATGGGTGCGGCGCGCACGGACCCGACATTGGTGTTTTGCGCTAGCCGTGACGTCGATGTGTGTTTCACGGAGGGAATGCGGATGTGCGACAACGATGAGCCGAGGTTTCTTCGCTCGAATGCAATTATCGAACCGCTGGTAGACCGGTTTTACGCATGGCTTTACATCACCGCCCCGGTTCAGGCGTCGATGAATCTGGCGAACGTTCAGGTGCCGCTGCTCGAGTCGTATCTGCACTCTCCGAAGGTGCACGTCGCGGCCAGCTCGAACCCGGAACTGCGGGGCGGCTACTTCGTCAACATCGAGGAGGAGCGCAGCACCGAGATCGCTGAGCTGCTCGATGTCATCAAGCGTGACCGGGCCGACATGCTCAACTTCGCCGCCGCGATCGCCGAGGCCGAGGAACTGATCCGGCAGGGCGCGACCGGCTTCGATCTCACGCCGCTCTACCCGCAGCTGCCGGCGATCCTGAACGGGCTGGTCGAGCTGGCCTACGACACCAGCAACCAGGCGTCGATGCACTACATCGAGCCGCTGCTCTACCACAGCCCGATGTGGGACGTCCGGCGCCAGTCGGTGCAGCTGTCGCTGGAGACGGGCATCGAGCGCCCGTTCATCCTGAGCACCCCGCGGCTGCCGAACGCGGACGTCATCGACCTGCCGCACCAGTTCACCCACCCGGGCCTGGACGAGTTCTTCAAGGCTCGTACCCAGCCGACCACGCTGCCGAAGCTGCGCGAGGCGCTGGAGCTGAACGACGCGCAGGCGCTGCACCTCGAACGGCTCCTGGCCCCCGCGCCGAGCCTGTCCGAGGACCGGCACATCGAGCGTGGCGGCCGGATCCGCTACTTCGGCCACGCCTGCCTCGTCCTGCAGACGCCGGAAGCGTGCATCGTGACCGACCCGTTCATCAGCGCCGACAACCGGCACGGCGACCGGTACACGCTGGACGACCTGCCGGACCACATCGACTACGTGGTGATCACGCACGGGCACCAGGACCACATCGTGCTGGAGACCCTGCTGATGCTGCGCCCGCGGATCGACGCGGTCGTGGTGCCGCGCTCCTCGCGCGGCAACCTGGCTGACCCGTCGATCGCGCTCTACCTGCGCCACATCGGATTCAACGTCATCGAGGTCGACGACTTCGACGAGCTGCCGCTGCCCGGCGGCGGCCGGCTGGTGGCCACGCCGTTCCTCGGCGAGCACGCCGACCTCGACATCCGCGCGAAGTCGACCTACTTCGTCCAGCTGGCCGGGGCGTCGGTCTACATCGGCGCCGACTCGTCCGGCATCGACCCGGTCCTCTACCGGTACGTCAAGGAGCACCTCGGCAAGGTCGACCTGGCGTTCCTCGGCATGGAGTGCGACGGCGCGCCGCTCACCTGGCTGTACCAGGGACTGCTGACCCGCCCGGTCACCAAGAAGATGAGCGACTCGCGCAAGCTGTCCGGCTCCAACGCGGCCCAGGCGGCGGCGATCCTGCAGGAGCTCGACGCGGACGAGGCCTACATCTACGCCATGGGCGAGGAGAGCTGGCAGGGGCACGTGATGGCCACCTCGTACAACGACGACTCGTACCAGCTCAAGCAGATCGACGAGTTCCTCACCTGGTGCAGGGACCACGGCATCTCCGCCGAGCACCTGTTCAACAAGCGCGAGTGGATCTGGTAGCCGGACGCCATGCCCGAACTGCAGGCCAACGGCATCCGGATCGCCTACCAGCGGTCCGGGCAGGGCGAGAACGTCCTGATGATCATGGGGTCGGGTGCGGCCGGCCACGTCTGGACGACGTACCAGACCCCGGCCCTCCACCGCGCGGGCTACCAGACGATCACGTTCAACAACCGTGGAGTGCCGCCGACGGACGCCCCGGCGGGCCGGTACTCGCTCGACGACATGGTGGCCGACACCCGGGGACTCATCGAGTCGCTGGGCATCGGCCCCTGCCGGATCGTCGGCTTCTCGCTGGGCTCGATGATCGCCCAGGAGCTGGTGATCAAGCATCCGGAGCTGGTGCGGTGCGCGGTGCTGATGGCCACCCGCGGCCGGCCGGACGTCATCCGGCGCGCACAGGTGCTGGCGGACCAGGCGCTGCAGGAGAGCGGCATCACCCTGCCGCGCGGCTACGACGCCGTCACCACGGCGTACAAGATGCTGTCGCCGACGACGCTGAACGACGACGCCGTGGTGGCGCCGTGGCTGGAGGTGCTGGAACTGGCCGGGGATGGCGCCGCGGCCGGCCAGAGCTTCGTCGACCTGCTCTCCGACCGGCGACCGGCGCTGCGCACCGTCGCGGTGCCGTGCCGGGTCATCGCCTACTCCGACGACCTCATCGCACCCCCGCATCTCGGCGCCGAGGTGGCCGAGGCGATTCCGGACAGTGACTTTGTGGAGATCCCCAAGTGCGGGCACCTCGGGAACCTCGAACGGCCGGACGAGACGAACGCGGCCATCATCGAGTTCCTCGACCGGCACTGAACCGCACGCCCCGCAGGCGCGGTCGGCACACGGTGCGACCCGCACGACGTAGAGGACGAGTGACGTGACAACCAGAGGCGGCCCCGGACCGGGGCCCGGTTCGGCAGGAATGCCGATGCCGCCAGACCCTGACGCGGCCAAACGGCACCGGGTACGGCCTGGCACCTTCCGCCGGGCCGTCGGGTACGCGAAGCGCTACCGAGTTCTGGTGGTGCTGCTTCTCCTGATGACAGCGCTGCACGCGGCGATCACCGCGCTGACTCCGCTGGTGCTCAAGTTCATCATCGACGACGGCATCATGCCCGGACGGCTGTCGGTCGTCACCTGGCTCGCGCTGGGCTTCGTCGGGCTCGCCGTGCTGGACTCCGCGACCATCTACCTGCAGGCCTGGCTCTCCGGCCGGGTCGGGCAGGGACTGCTCTACGACCTGCGCACCGAGGTGTTCGCGCACGTCCAGCGGCAGTCGCTGGCGTTCTTCATGCGGACCCAGACCGGCGCGCTGGTCAGCCGGCTCAACTCGGACGTGATCGGCGCCCAGAACGCGGTGACGACGCTGCTGTCCCAGGTGACCTCGACGATCCTGACACTCGTACTGGTCATCGCCACGATGCTGGTCCTGTCGTGGCAGATCACCCTCGCCGTCCTGGTGATGATTCCGCTGTTCCTGCTGCCGGCCAAGACGATCGGCCGGCGGATGCAGCGGCTCACCCGGCGGCGGATGGAGGGCGACGCCGAGATGGCGTCGATGATGAACGAGCGGTTCAACGTCTCCGGCGCGATGCTCGCCAAGCTGTACGGCGAGGCGGAGCGGGACGCGAAGACGTTCGCCGGCCGGGCGGGCGCCGTCCGCGACCTGTCGACCTCGACCATGGTCTGGGGACAGATGATGGTCGTGGCCGTCACCGTGCTCACCGCGATCACCATCGCGGTGGTGTACGGGTTCGGCGGCAAGCTCACCATCGACGGCACCCTCGAGGTCGGCACGCTGGTGGCCCTGGCGACGCTGCTGCAGCGCCTGTTCGGGCCGATCAACCAGCTGTCGAACATGCACGTCCAATGGGTGGTCGCGCTGGTCAGCTTCGACCGGATCTTCGAGATCCTGGACCACCGGCCGCTGGTCGAGGACCGGCCCGGCGCCCGCCCGCTGCGGGCCTCCGCCGAGGGCACGGCGCCGGACATCGAGTTCGACGCGGTCTCGTTCCGCTTCCCGAAGGCGGCGGACGTGTCGATCGCCTCCCTGGAGTCGATGGGCCCGCGGCCGGGACCGCGGCCACCGGTGTCGCCGCCGCCCGCGCCGCCGCCGGTGGACCGGGCGAACGACGGATGGATCCTGCGGGACCTGAGCTTCCGGGCGCCCGCCGGCCAGCTGACCGCACTGGTCGGCCCGTCCGGGGCCGGCAAGACCACGCTCACCCAGCTGGTCTCCCGGCTGTACGACCCGGTGTCCGGAACGGTGCGGATCGGCGGCGAGGACGTCCGCGACGTGACCCTGCGGTCGCTGACCGAGACCATCGGTGTGGTCACCCAGGACCCGCACCTGTTCCACGAGACGCTGCGGGAGAACCTGCTCTACGCCCGTCCCGGCGCGTCCGAGCGGGAACTGCGGGAGGCCTGCGACGCGGCGCGCATCTGGGACGTGGTCGCGGCGCTTCCCGACGGCCTCGACACGATGGTCGGCGAACGGGGTTACCGGCTGTCCGGTGGGGAGAAGCAGCGGATCGCCCTGGCCCGGCTGCTGCTGAAGTCGCCGCCGGTGGTGGTTCTCGACGAGGCCACCGCGCACCTGGACTCGGAGTCGGAGATGGCGGTGCAACGGGCGCTGGCCACGGCGCTGGCCGGGCGTACCTCGCTGGTCATCGCCCACCGGCTGTCGACGGTCCGCCAAGCCGACCAGATCCTGGTCATCGACGGCGGGCGGATCAGCGAACGCGGCACCCACGACCAGCTGCTGGCCGCCGGCGGGCTGTACGCGGACCTGTACCGCATCCAGTTCTCGCACCAGAACGACCCGGTGGCCGAGGCCGTGGACTGAGGCCACCGCACCGGCGGATACACGACGCGGTCCCGTGGAGAAATCCACGGGACCGCGTTGTCGGAGGTGCAGCGGGAACGGTCAGGCCATCGCGACCAGGACCCGGCGGGTTCCCTCGAACGGCCGCCGGCCGTGTGCGGTGAGCACGTTGTCGATCAGCAGCACGTCCCCGGCCGCCCAGTCGACGTCGACGGCGTTCTCCAGCGCGCGGGCCTGGATCTGCTCGATGTACGCGTCCGGGATCGGGCTGCCGTCGGCGAGCGTCACGTACTGGGGGAACTCGTCGGGTTCCAGGATCGCGTACAGGTCGGACGCGGCCTTGTCGCCGAGCCCGGCCGGATGCCACTGGTCCGCCTGGTTGAACCAGACCGCGGCGCCGGTCACCGGATGCGTGGTGGTGGCGCTGCGGTGCTGGGTGATGCGGATGCCGTCCGGGCCCCACTCCCAGTCGGCCTGTGACCGGGTGAGGAACTCCTCGACGGCCGCGCGGTCGTCGGTCTCGAACGTCTCCCGCCAGCTCTTGCCGAAGCCGAACCCGTCGTGCAGGTTCTGGACGTAGCGCACGCCCCCGGCGAAGGCCTCGCGGACCTCGGCGTCGAGCGAGGCGAGCCACCGCTCGCCGTCCAGCACGGGCGTCGCCCCGCCGCTTTCCGCCGCCTTTTCGCAGTAGAAGGCGAGCCGGGCCGGCCAGCGATGGGCGTAGCTGAGCTCGTTGTGCATCGAAATGGTGAATTGCTGCGGATATTCGGTCGACGTGTAGAGGTTGCGCCCGACCCGGGTCCGCGGTGAATTGCCGTGGACATAGGGCAGGCGGCCCGGGACGAGCCGTTCGAACAGCGCGTCGATGGATTCCGGCGCAACACCGAAACCCCGGAAGACCAGCGCCTTGTGAGTGGTGAGAAGTTCACCGAGCCGAACCGGTCCCAGGTCGTCGAGCCAGGCCGCGAGATCTGCCGTTCCGGTGATCTCGGTGGTGATCTCGTGCGGTTTCCAGGCGCGGTCCGCCGCTATGGTCTGCTCCATTCGTTTCCTCCAATATCGAAGTAGAGTTCCGTCAGTCTCTCCCGCCTTCCGGCGGCTGACCAGATGATCGGCCGGCGTCGCCGAACCCCTGTCCAACTGCGGCGCGGAGCCGGTTGCACGGCGTTGCCCGGTATGGCGCACGGCGACATCGTCGAGAGAGGATGACGGCACAGACGCCCCCTGGATGGAGGCGATGTGCGGCTTCTGCAGACGCCGCGTCTGCAGATCATTGAAGGGAAGGCGGGTACGGTGGTAAATCCTTTCGAGGACCCTGACGCTTCGTATCTGGTCCTGGTGAACGACGAGGGTCAGCACTCGCTGTGGCCCAAGTTCGTCGAGGTGCCGGCCGGCTGGGACGTTGTTTTCGGTGAGGCCGGACGCCAGGAGTGTCTGGACTACATCGAGAAGAATTGGACCGACCTGCGGCCCAAGAGCCTGATCGCTGCGATGGGTAACAATTAGCCGACAAGCAAACTGTGAAGGGGCCGGGATCACTTCCCGGCCCCTTCACTGTTTGCCGCGCGATTCTGTCCCACGGCCGGTGATGGATAGTGTTCCGGCATGCGAACGCGTGGATTGTTCGTCAAGGGAACCGGTGTTTTCGTCGCGGACCGGATCGCGGTCACCGACGCGGTCGCCGCCGGCTTGTACGAGCCGGACGAGGCCGAGATCGCCGGGTTCGTCAGCATCGCGATCGCCGGCGACGTGCCGGCTGTCGACCTCGCACTGCGCGCGTCGCGATCCGCGATCGAGCACGCGGGCACGCCGGTCGGCTCGCTCAGTCATCTGCTCTACGTCGACGTCTACCACTCCGGGCCGGAGGGCTGGCTGCCGCACTCGTACCTGCAGCGGCAGCTGGCGGCCGGGCAGGCGTTCGGCGCCGGGATCCGGCAGGGCTGCAACGGCATGTTCGGTGCCCTCGCCCTGGCCGACGCCGGCCTGCGCGCCGGTCCGGGCGACCGGACCGCGCTGCTCGTGTCCGCCGACAACTTCAGCTCCCCGACGCTCGACCGGTGGCGGTGCAACCCCGGGCTGGTGATGGCCGACGGCGCCGGAGCGCTGGTGCTGAGCCGGGAGGGCGGGATCGCCGAGGTGCTGTCGGTCGGCTCGGTCACGCTGCCCGAGCTGGAGCGTCTGCACCGCGGCAGCACCCCGCTGCACCCGGCCGACGCGACCGTCGGGCGGCCGCTGGACTTCGAGGCGCGCTTCGCCGAGTTCGCCAGCTCCGGCGGGTTCGGGCCGGGCAGCGGGCTGGGATTCGTCCAGGAGTTCATCGGGCTCGCCGACCGGTTGCTCGACGAGGCCGGCCTGGAGCTGGACCAGGTGTCGCGGGTCCTGTTCAACCATGCCGGCCGCGCGGTGGTGGAGGACCGGCTGGGGCCGCTGGGCGTCAAGCTCGCCGACACCACCTGGGAGTTCGGCAGCACGGTCGGCCACGTCGGCGCGGCCGACCAGGTCATCGCACTCGACCACCTGCTGACCACCGGCGCGGTCGGCCCGGGTGCTCATCTGCTGTTGCTCGGTGTCGGACCCGGCGTCAACATCGCCGGCGCCGTCATCCGGGTGCTCGCGGCGCCGCCGTGGGTGTCGTGAACGGGAGGGTCGGTCCATGGAGTTCGGCTGGACGCCGGAGCAACGAGCGCGGTACGACGACGCGCTCACCGCTGCCCGGCGCAGATTCGCCCCGGAGAGCGGTACGCCGGGTCTCGCCCCCGGCGACTGGCGGGCGCTGGGTGAACTCGGCCTGCTCGGCGCCAGCGTCGAGCCGAAATACGGCGGTGGCGGCCACGGGGCGCTGGACACCGCGCTGATCTTCGAGGCGTTCGGCCGGGGCTGCGCCGACACCGGGCTGGTGTTCGCGGCCGCGGCACACCTGTTCGCGTGCGCGATGCCGATCGCCGAGTTCGGTTCGGTCACCCTGCGCGAGCGGCTGCTGCCCGACATGTGCGCGGGCCGGACCGTCGCCGCGAACGCGATGACCGAGCCGCAGGCCGGCTCCGACGTCGCCACGCTGGCCACGACCGCGACCCGGGTCGACGGCGGTTACCTGCTCGACGGCACCAAGAGTTTCGTCAGCAACGGCCCGGCCGCCGACGTGTTCGTCACCTACGCCACCACCGACCCGGGGGCCGGCCACTTCGCGGTGACCGCCTTCGCCGTCGAGCGCCACGCGGACGGTGTCCGGGCCGGCGAGCCGTTCGGCAAGCTCGGCATGGCCTCGTGCCCGGCGAGCGAGGTCACCTTCACCGGCTGTTTCGTGCCCGACGACAACGTGCTCGGCGAACGCGGCCAGGGCTCGGTCGTCTTCCAGCAGTCGATGCTGTGGGAGCGCACCTGCCTGTTCGCGCTCTACGTCGGCCTGCAGGAGAGGCTGATCGAGCAGGCCGTCGAGCAGGTCACCCGGCGCCGCCAGTTCGGGCGGCCGCTGGCCGAGTTCCAGTCGGTCTCCAACCGGATCGTCGAGATGAAGCTGCGCCTGGAGAGCAGCCGGCTGCTGCTGTACCGCGCCTGCTGGCTGATCGACCGCGACGAACCCGACACGCTGGCGTCGGCGCTGTCCAAGCTGGCGGTCTCCGAGGCCGCGCTGGCCGGCGCCGTGGACGCGGTGCAGCTGCTCGGCGGCCGCGGCTATCTGACCGGCAGCGGGGCGGAGGCGGCCCTGCGCGACGCCGTCGGCGGCACCATCTTCTCCGGCGCCTCCGACATCCAGCGCCAGATCATCGCCCGGGAACTCGGACTCTGACCGTTCGCGCGGCTCGTTCGACTGGCATCCCGTGCTCAGTTGCACATCCGACACCGAAAGGCCTGCCCATGCCCACCACGGGGGACGACGTACTGGAGACCGTGCTCGTGCACTGCTGGGAGTCCGCGCTGCGGCGCGGGCCGATCGGCGTGCACGACGACTTCTTCGCGGCCGGCGGGCACTCGCTGGCGGCGATGCGGATCGCGCACCGGATCCGCAGCATCTTCGGCATCGAGGTGCACTACCTGGCGGTGCTGGATTGCCTCACGGTCGCCGCGCAGGCCCGGCACCTGCGCGAACTCGCGACCTCGGCGTCCGAGCTGGACGAGGCCGGGCGCGCCTACCTGAGCACCCACGCGGTGAGCAGGGAATCGGCCTGAGCCGACGGGCGTCGCGCAGCGGTGTGCGGCCAGCACTTGTCACACCGCTCAGGGCAGGCCAGAGTGACGCTGAGTTCGACCGGCTGGACCAGGCCGCACGGCGGCCGGCCGCGCAGACCCGCAGCCCGGTCCCCGTCGACGCGGTCCCGTGATCGCCGACGGCACGGTCGACACCGACATCCCGCTCCAGGCCGACAGCACACCGCTGTCCGGCCATCGGTTGGTCGCCGAGCCGGCGTGAGCGATGCAGAGGTACGAGAGGGGCTGGGGAACCGGTGATGGGTGAACTGCGCGAACTCATGGACGGCCAATGGGGCGTGTGGAACGCCCAACAGCTCGAGCCCGACAGCGTCGCGTTCAACGTGGCGGAGTACGTCGAGCTGCGGGGCGACCTGGACGTCGACGTCTTCGCGGCGGCACTGCGCAGCGCGCTGGACGGGGCCGAGGCGTACCGGACACGGTTCCGCCTGGTGGACGGCGGGCCGCGGCAGTACGTGGCGGCCACCGGCGCTGACGCGCTCGAGGTGGTCGACCTGCGTACCGAACCGCGCCCGCGGGAAGCCGCGGAGGCCGCGATGCGCGCCGACGTCCGGCACCGGATGGAGCTGATCGACGCCGCGATGTACCGGCACGTGCTGTACGTGCTCGGACCGGACCGATTCCTCTGGTACCAGCGGCTGCACCACCTGGTCGTCGACGGGTACAGCCTCGCGCTGTTCGTCTCGGCGGTGGCCGACGCGTACGACGCGCTGTCGTCCGGGCGGACCCCGGCCGGCGACCACAGCGAACCGGTCTCGGTGCTGATCGACGCCGAACGCGACTACCGCGAGTCCGGCGCCCCGGCACGCGACCGCGAGTACTGGGCGGGTGCGCTCGCCGACCTGCCGGAGAGCGCCCGGCCGGGCGGCCGGCGCCGCCAGTGGCTGCCGGGCCGGGTGGCGCGGACGGTGGACGTCAGCTTCCGGGTGCACGACCCGGAGGAGATCGTCCGGCGCGGCGTCCAGGACGCCCTCCC